>CAJBPC010000058.1 GCA_903957405.1 uncultured bacterium
CAGTCATATCCGCAGTGGAGGATTCATAGTTATTTCTAAAAGATCAATTTGTGATCGGCACTTCATACCGATATTGATTTCACCCAATCTTCCCAACTTTTATATGTGATGAGTGGACGCATTGTCATGATGTCTTTTTCTTTGCGCCCCGCACCAATGAATAGGAATGATCGATCAGTTCCAGTACGAGTGTCGGTGGTATCGATCCGTCCAGTATGATCGTATTCCAATGCTTTTTATTCATGTGGTATCCTGGTAGGATGCTTTGATGTGCTGCACGAAGAAAAACGGCCCTTTCAGGGTCGCACTTCGCATTGAATCGCAGCGGGAATGCATCGAGAGGGATCAGTAAAAAGGCTTTTTCCCGGGTTTTCAGCACAAGCACATCAGGGCCAAAGGGCAGGGTTTCTTCCGTTTCAGGTTTAGCGAGGGTATAGTCCAAAAGATCTCCAAGCGTCATGAATGGAAAATACAAATTTTAATACAAATGCGGATGCTCCTGCGGATCCTTGTAAAATTTGCATGCTGCATGACTTGCACAAGCCCCGTGCATGAGGAACACCGATCAGTAGTCGGAATAAGCCGTCGGGCGGAGGAATATGATCTCAGACCTTGACACATTCTTCTGGTACTTGGGGTTGGAGGAGAGTTGTTTCCATTCGGCATCATCCCGGAAGCTCTGCCAATGCGCGTCCCTGTCGGCCTTGTTTTCGAAGGTCGTCATGTACATGAGGTTCGGCATGCGCGGACCACTGAAGACCTCCCCATAGAAGACCGCATTGAACCCCAGACGGTCGAATAGGGCGGTCTCCCCGCCTTCATTGAACATCTCCACCTTGTTCCAGTAGAGTCGCTCGTTGGTACTTTCATAGCTCCGCAATTCATAGATCCTCTGCTCACGGGGACCCTTAAGCGAAGGCCTGCGAATACCCGGGAACATCCTGAATCCCCGCATCAGCATCCCCTCCATGCGGGTGTATGCCTGTTTGTCCCTCGCACTGTCCATGAATTCCTTCGCAGCATCGATGAACCATTTGTCTGACATGATCTTCGATTCGATATCCAGTTTTTTCCGCAAGGAGGAATAGGATATCAGCATGTAGGTCTGCCTGGCTTTTGCGGTATCGTTGGAGATGGCAGTGAAGATCCCGACATCCTTAAGTCCCTGCTGGTGCAGCGCCGGCAGCACGCACTTCTCCAGAAATGCATCCAGTCGTTTTCCCTGTTCCGCGGAGTTGTGGTGGTAGATCCGCAGTTCATGGATGGGGGCATCGGCTTTTTTCGTCTGCGCGATGGCAAGGCTGCTGATGCATGCAAGGAGTAGGGCGGGTATGATGTTCATGATCTGAGTGTTGATGGTTGATGGGGTGAAATGATGTTTGCCAAACGGTTCAATCTTTTTTCAGCGTTGCCATGTCAATGACGAAACGGTAACGCACATCCGAGCGCAGGATGCGTTCATACGCTTCGTTGATGTACGACATGGGGATGACCTCCGTATCCGACACGATATCATGCACTTCGCAGAAGTCCAGCATCTCCTGGGTTTCCTTTATGCCGCCTATCAGTGAACCTGAAAGGTTGCGCCTCCTGCCTGTCAGCATATTGGCCCTGACGGGTACTGCTTCGGGCGGAATGCCCACGAGGGTCATTGTACCGTTCAACCTGAGCAGTGAAAGGAAACGGTTATAGTCGTGTTGGGCGGAGATGGTGTTCAGGATGAAGTCGAAGTGGCTCTTTCGTTTCAACATGGCCGAATCGTCGGAGGAAAGCAGGAAGTCGTGTGCACCGAGTTTGAGCGCATCCGCTTCTTTCGCCGCGGAAGTACTGATGACGGTCACCTCCGCACCCAGCGCCGCAGCGATTTTTACGGCGACATGTCCAAGACCGCCAAGCCCCATGATCCCCACCCTGGTGCCCTTCCCGACATTCCAGTGCCTCAGGGGTGAATAGGTGGTGATACCCGCGCAGAGCAGCGGTGCCACTCCGGGAAGATGGAGTTTTTCAGACACCCGCAGGACATATTGCTCATCGGCCACGATCGATGTGGAGTATCCGCCGTACGTGGGCAGAAGGGTCACTTTTTCTTTACTGTTGTACGTCCACACGACACCGCCATCGCAGTACTGCTCCTCTCCGGCGACACAACTCATACAGGTCCGGCAAGAATCCACGAAACAACCGATGCCGACCATGTCTCCGATCGCATACCGGCTCACATCGCTGCCGGTGCTGATCACCCGGCCGACGATCTCATGCCCCGGCACAACTGGGAATGTGGTGTTGCCCCATTCATTGCGGGCCGTGTGAATGTCTGAGTGACACACCCCGCAATACAGGATATCGATCTTCACTTCATGCGCACCCGGGTCGCGTCGATCGATGCTGAAGGGGACAATTGGAGAGGAAGGGCCATGTGCGGCATACGCATTCATAAGTACGATCAAATTTTTGAAGTGTCTAAGTTATGACGGATTCGGCTCTTCCCGCCCATATTTATTGGCAGGCAAGATCGGTCCCCGAACCTTCTTATCGGTTATTCGTTCCGCTGATTCCACCGGAGCACCTTCCATTGGCTTACAACATCTGCCGCATCAAAGCTTCGATCTGCGCACCTCTCGAACGTCAACCCCGGGTATTTGTTTCACA
>CAJBPC010000059.1 GCA_903957405.1 uncultured bacterium
GCGGTTAGATCCACCGAGCCACCGGTTGGAACCTTTAACTGAGAAGACGACAATGACACGGATGCCGCAATGTCTTTACTCGTTTTCAATGTCCGGGCAGGAACAGTCATGGTGAATCCATCTGAATAGGTCACGACTATCGGGGTTGCTCCGTAGTTGTGTGCCACATAAGTCTTATCCCCTGCCTTGTTAAAGACTGCCGAAATGGGATGGCTGGCCGTAACCGTTGCATCAACCGTGCCCATTCCATTGAAAGCATGAAGCCAGTGATATGTATGGGCGTCTGTATTGCCGTTTTTTATTTTGAAATTCGGATAGTTGTTGTAAAGATTAACGGCCTCCGAAGGATTGGTAAATGCGAGGAAAGACCAATAGTTTTCAAACCAGAGATTGTCATTCGGTGTTTTTGTCAGCACGCCCGTTTTAGCCGTCATATCGTTCCAGAGGCTGGACGCGTATGTTTTATTGTGACCGTGGTAAAGATGTGAAGCGGTCATGGGAAATATTTCTATCCCATACATGGCAGCAATATCCCCGGTCCAGAAAGTATTCCGGTCATATCCATTTCCCCAAACACGGGCACACATCATATGAGCATAGGTTGTCGCAAAATTTCGGTCGCTCATATCAAACCAATACTCTTCGATGGCGGTCTGCTCGGTCGTGTACAAGTAGATGCCTAGATCCCGAATAGATTTATTTCCGGTGATCTCGCCCCAGTGAATGAGGGATGCATTGAAATTCATCGCTTCTGAGGAGGATTCCTGATTATTTCCATGGGGTTCCCCATTCAACTGACCGGATGCAAAACCATGCCCGGCATAGGGATGGAAATTTCTGAGAAAAGGGAACATATCATTCGACTTGTCGGCGTTCGCCACGTCTTTGATCAACATTTCCACCATAGGTCCCCAGTTGGCAGACCAGCCAGGTTGAAATTGCTCTACCGCCACCGCCGCATTGATAAAATTCGCATAATGAAAATGATGGTCGTTGATATTCGCATCCGAAGAATATCCGGCGGGATAACCGATAAGCGTTTTCCAATTATTGTTATAGTAGAATACGAACGCGTTTTCTCCCTGTGTCGCTTTGAACCAGTTTTCCAATCTTTCCCTGACGGTGTTGATCAGCTTGTCGCGTGCAGCGGTGTTTCCCATCTGATCGGCAATTTTTGCCACTTGTATCAACTTGTTCATGGCCAATCCTTCATTGTAAGAATCAGTCCATAGATCAAGTCCCAAATTTTTTATCTGATCTATTTTTGAATTCAAGGCCGCCGGATCAAAACTGGCACTGTACTTCCCCATCATCGGCAATGCTGAAAGGATACCTTTAAACTTATTTTCAACCGTAAACGTATTGGATGCAAGCATTTTCATCACACCGCGGGAAGTAGTGTAACTGTATGATCCGGGTTGGGGTGAGCCGGCCCCAAGATGTGCCCACTGATGGGGTAATAAACCCAGCAAAACGGCTGTCCCACTTCCTTCTTTGACCTCAGCCGTCACAGAAAAAGTGGATTGCATCGTGGACGATGCACTATTATAATTCCAGCTTACTGCAGTATTGGCAGGAAACACATACGCGTATTGCTTATAGGCTTCCGCAGCAGCAGCGACTGAGCCACCCGGAGGCAACATGGCCACCGAATAGTAGTTTTTTCCGGAGAGTGTCGACGTATATGTATTCCCTGATGTCACCCAGGTTGATCCAACGGGCGCGTATACCGCAAAATTCGAACTGCTTATGGAATTGGTGATCAACAGCATTTCGTTTTGAATGGTCACCGTGCCGGTATTGACAATGACAGATGCCACATCGGAACTCCCCTTGGTACAATACACAAAAGGCATGCCCATGCCGATCGTTGCATTGAAATTACGCCCTGCATTATTCCAGGATGCAGTAACCGTCCAATCCGTATGATCAGAAACGGTAGGATAGGTTCCCGTCAATCCTGCCACACCCACCACCAGGGGCTGCTCAGGCCCCATGGGCTGACGGGTATCATTGGCCCCTTGACCGAGGAACGTATAACTCACAACCAAGCCAGTTGAAGTCCCCTTTAATGACATTGGAAAGTTGTAGAGATTCGCATCATTGAAAGTCAAAAGTCCTGTCCACCAGTCGTTCGTAACAATCGGTTTGGTGGCAGCAGCACCCGATACCCTGGGCACACCGGCAGGGGGCAAATTTCTTCCTGCAGCATCCGGCGGAGGTAATTGCAGCGTATAACTCCCGCTGCCTGTGGGCACTATCTGAGCAGATAAGCTTAGGGGCAGCACACCGAATAAACAAATCGCCAGATTTTTTATGAGGTGCAGCATGTGGTGGCCATTATTTCTTTTCATTATCTTATTTTAATATGATTTGAGCGAATACGAAACAAGGATCCTGAATTGATCGTATCATCAACGAAGTCATTTCGATTGAATGGAAATATGGGTCTTTCAGGAAAGAGATTCACTTTATTTGCTGCAGGATATCATTTAAGATTTTCGATACTTGAGTAATAATTGAAAAACTAAGGGAGGACATGCTCGCCGTCCTCCCTTAGTTTATAAATGCATCAGGTTTTGAATTCCGCTCAACGGTATACCCGAACATAATCCACTTCAAAAGTGGCATTGGTGAACGCCGGATCCACCGGACCTCCGAAACCGCCACCCATCGCGAGGTTCAGCAGAATAAAGAAGTCCTTGTTGTAAGGAATATTCGAATTGTTCTGCACCTCATGAAATAGTTTGTCATCAACATAAAACTTCAACGAAGTGGCAGTCCAATCAAACCGATACAAATGAAACTCGGTCGTCGCATTTTGGATCACCGTGGTTGCCACCACAGGATTACTACCGCTTCTACCGGGATAATGCAAAGCGGAGGTGATGCGGTTCAAGTCGGCCCCCCGATGCTCCATGATATCGGCCTCTCCGCAGGCGGGCCATCCCACGGTGCTGATATCCGTACCCATCATCCAGATGGCAGGCCAGGTTCCCACACCGATGGGCAGTTTTGCACGAACTTCCACGCGGCCATACTTGAATTCATATTTACCTTTGGAAAGCAGGCGTGCGGAGGTGTAAGCGCTGCCGCTAAAAGATTCCTTTACGGCTCTGATCTTCAGTGTTCCATTCGAAATCACCGCATTCTCTGCTCGATTGGTATAATACTGCAATTCTGCATTGCCCCAGCCGTTGCTGCCGGTACCAATATCGTATACCCATTTTGATGCATCAGGCAAGCCGTCTCTATCGAACTCATCAGCCCATGCAAGTACCATGGTCTGTGGGCTGACGGTGACACTGATGTCTTTGGAACCGACTACCGATTTACCGGCGTTGTTGCGGGCGGTGGCTCGCACGGTGTAAGTGAGCGTACCCACCGTTGCATATTGATGAGAAACCGAACCGGTGGGGATGTCCTTCACCACACCATCGCCAAATTCTATGGAATAGGTATTTGCGTTGGTGGCCGTGACGGTGAAATCAACCTTCCCACTACCATCCGTACTCACCATCGCGTTGATCACCAGATTCGAAGGGGCAGCCGCTACAGGTGCTTCTGTCCCGGGTTTACCGCACCCGGTGGTACCTTTCACTGACAGCAGCGCCAACAAGACAATTATCATATTCTTCATGTCAGACATCATTTCACTTTTAATTTCTGATACCAGGAATTACCGTCTGTACCGATTGTCCTAAGGTGCATCTTTGTGGCAGAGATCGACAGGATCTCATACGACTTACTCCCCATCCCGATGCATACAATACCCTTGTCTGGCACCATGAACTGAATGCGGGTAGAATTTGCTGAGGTACTTGCAGATACGGCATCCATGAAGCTGAGTTTCTTCAGACCTGCCGTCACAATGGGGTATTGTCCTTCGGGTCCTGTCAGTCCATAATACCCAACGGCAGCACCCAACACGAAGGTCATACCCTTGTTATCGACATTCATGGATACCTGGTTTGAAGCATCTCTAGAGAAGGTGATCTCATCGTCGTAGAAGCCGTCAGCCGCCCTTGAATTCGCAGAAGCTGCATACCAGATGGGAACAAACGCATCCGATGGTCCGACACCGAAATGCGCGTCGGCATCCTTGTCGCATACCCATACGCGGGAGCCTGTTCCAGTGAGGTTTTGCAGGATCGCTGCAGGGATCTCGAAAGCCACGAACACCTTCACCTTCCTACTCAGGTTGGTGACCGTACCGCCGGTGCCAATGGCACTTACGGTGATGGTGAACTCATTCACGCCTGGAGTGGCATATTTGTACGTGATCACACCGGATGGGACCAGCTGAACATTGCCGTCACCAA
>CAJBPC010000060.1 GCA_903957405.1 uncultured bacterium
ATTATTGTTACAATGTGATCCTGCAGACTCATTTCACGCGTATGCGGGCAGAATGCCGGGTGCGCCACGTGAAGAGGATGCTCCAGGATGGCAACAACCACCATATGACGCTGGATGCCATCGGCCTGTCTTCCGGCTTCTCCTCCGCGACCGCCTTCCGCAAGGCCTTTCGGGAGGTCACAGGCATGTCACCCAGGGATTTCCAGCGTAGGAGCGACTTGTCCGGGTCATGAGTCTTTACAGATACCAACCGTTTTATAACGCCCCAGCCAATACCAACCAAAAAT
This sequence comes from uncultured bacterium, assembly GCA_903957405.1. Lineage (GTDB taxonomy): Bacteria > Bacteroidota > Bacteroidia > Chitinophagales > Chitinophagaceae > Pollutibacter. The sequence goes on from CAJBPC010000060.1 coordinate 288, forward strand.
TTCCATTTTCAGGATTCGGTTGGTATTCATCCCCCCATGCTTATCTAATTAGGCCCTTGCAGTTGTAGCTTGTACTGGTCAATGATCTATTTACCTGTTCACCAATGTTCAGATGTTACTCTTTCTTGCCGCTGCGTTCACTCGGCGCGATGGCTGTAGATATGCCATGTGCCTTGCTCCGGCAACCTTGACATCTTGGGTTTCGACCGTACACCAGTTTGGATCTTCCTGACTCAGGCTGAAATCCGGAAATCAGGAGGGGTATGACAATATCCTGAAAACCAATTTTTCACATGCATATCCTAACGAAATAGGGGAAAAGTCCAAGGAGTTCGGAATACCGATCGCCTCCATGAAATCCCTTGAAATACACCCGTCAGATCGGGGATCCCATAGGCTCCTGCAAGGGGAAACCGCCGGCAATCAATAGAGTGAACAATAATAATATGCAACAACAGACCTCATCGCCCTCCTTTTTCCATCGAACGCTTGTCGGTCTCGTCGGGAACGTGATGGAGTGGTACGACTTTGCAGTCTACGGTTTCTTTGCGGCAACCATCGGAAAGCTGTTCTTCCCGTCTGATGATCCCGTCATATCGCTCATCGCCTCCTTCGGCACCTTCGCGGCCGGCTTCCTGGTCCGCCCGCTGGGAGGGCTTGTTTTCGGTCGCATCGGCGACATGGTAGGACGGCAGCGGGCCATGTACCTGTCCGTCATGGCCATGGGGGTCCCGACAATGCTCATGGGACTGCTTCCGACCTACTCTTCCATCGGCATCTGGGCGCCGATACTGCTGGTATCGATCAGGCTTGTCCAGGGGCTTTCGGTCGGCGGTGAATACACCAGCTCGCTCGTCTACATGGTGGAGCAGGCACCGCCCGGTCGGAGGGCTTTCAGCGCCGTTTGGGGCGCCTGGGGTGCAACCGCCGGGACACTGCTGGGTTCGGGAGTCGGCTTCCTGGTGGCCTCCCTGCTGACACCGGAACAGCTGGCCACCTGGGGTTGGCGTCTGGCTTTCTTCATGGGTGGAGGTGTCGCCTTCTTCGGTCTGCTGCTGCGCCGCGGTGTTCATGCCGAACAACCCGTGAGCCTTTCGAAGGCCCCGCAAGTGGACATCTTCACCAGGTACCGGCTTCTTATGATAACCTCACGGAATGAAAAGACCCAACAGATCGATCGGCTTACAGGTGTCGCAGCACATCGCTGCATTAGGGGTTACCCGACAGCCATGCCGTGCATCATATGGTCATCCCGTTTCTGACTGCCTTTTTCAGCATGCAGTTATGCGACTCAAGCAACTCAAAACACGTAAAAAATGATATGGAAGAAAAAACCTTTGGTGATCGTCTTCTTTTTTTCAGAACTGGTGTTACAACTACTGTATTCCTTCAGAAAGGATGACGCAACTTTTGCTGCACAGGACTGTGTCGTTGTCGACCAGGGCCCGAATTGGACCCCTGCTGACAGGAATGATTTTTATATCCAAGACCAGGGATCGCAACTGTTAACCTACAGTTGGCTGCTGGCGTTGAATGACGTTAATGGCCAGCCTTTTCTCCAATCCAGCCTGGAACGCTATGGTTTCTTGCCGATCCCCGGCAGAAAACTGCCTGTCGGTTTTTCCTTGGTCAAGAATAAATCCAATATCCTGCAGGCGGGACTCACTTGTGCGGGTTGCCATACCCGGAATCTGAAAGTAGGCGACGCTTACTACCGGGTAGACGGTGCGCCCAGTTTTGTGAATTTGGAGCAGTTCACTACGGATCTGGATGAAGCTTTACAGCGTATGGTTGACAATTCCACTGAGTTGGCTAGGTTCTACGATCGGGTTTTGGATCAATCACGCCAGTTGGGTGAGCCTGCACCACCGAGTTTTGAGGGCTTCAAAACAAATCTCGTATCCAGCCAACAGGTGAAACATGAGATCGTTTCGCGGGCCTTCCCCGTTTCAAATGTATGGGGTGTCGGACGTGTTGATGCACTCAATCAGATCTACAACCGCCTGGCCGGATTGGATCTCGCTGTTCCACCGCAGGTCATCGTCAGGCAATGCATCGTGCCGGCCAATATTCCAGTGCGTCCGCCTTTCCTTTGGAATTCGTTCAAGCAGGATTACACACAATGGACTACGACCAGTGCGAATGGAAATATATACCAGGCTTTGATGCGCAATTCCGGACAGGTGATCGGTGTCGGCGGTATGCTCAATCCCGTCGCAAATCCTGCTTCACCCAATGGAATCGATTTTTTCTCCAACAATTCCATCAATTGGAAGGGGATCGAATACTTGGAGACCCTTATCAGAAAAATGGGTCCCCCACGCTGGCCCTGGAATGTTAATGCTGCATTGGCTGCAAAGGGTCAGATCCTTTACAACGCCAATTGCAACTCCTGCCATGGTATCAAATCCGGAGAGGCTCGCCCACCTTCCACGGAGCCGACCTGGGCCACACCCCTTCATCATGTGGGCACCGACCCTACCTATTACAATATGTTGACGCGCACAGCACCTACCGGGATCTTGAAGGATGTGCTCGGCAATGTGGCTCCCATCAATACCATACTGGATTATGTGACTTCCAGCATGGTGCAGCAAAAGTATCCGGATGCTATACTGATCAAGTCTGGACGCAACCCGTTACCGGCACCCGGAAGCTTTGAGTCTCGAGTGCTGCAGGGTGTTTGGGCCTCAGCGCCCTACCTGCATAACGGCTCGGTACCGACACTCGAAGACTTGCTGAAACCGGCGGCTCAGCGACCCGACACATTCTCTGTGGGAGTGAATTTTGATACGTTGAAAGTGGGTCTTTCCTCAAACCAAACGGCCCGCTTCGGTCACCTGTTCAACACTAAAATCGTCGGCAACAGCAACGCCGGTCATGAATATGGTACTAAGCTAACCACTCAGGAAAGATCGGCATTGCTGGAGTATCTGAAGATTTTGTAGCAATAATATAGAATGCCGATTCCCAAACCCGGAAATCTGTTGCCCCGTTCGAAAATCCTTACGATTCCGGCAAATGTAAGAATCCAATGTATGATCTGGGATAAACACACATACGGAGAGGGCTGATCAGACGAATTCAAATCATCAACCAAAACCATTCGAAAACTATGACTTGCAAACCTGGATTCAAGCAAAGAAAAGGTCAGTTCGTCATTCCGGCCCTTGCCATTTTGCTCTCCCTCCCGGGATTCAGCCAGCAAAATGGGATGAAAGCCATGGACTCAGGAGCAGCCCGTGGCGCCATCCTCCCTTTCCCCATGCCACCGAGTGCGAGCATTGCCGGTGAGACTTTGCAGGAGAGCGTGCACAAACGGAGGACATACCCCGACCGACTGGGCAAGGATGCTCCGAACATCGTCATCATCCTCATGGATGATGTGGGATTCGGAACCCCCTCCACATTCGGCGGAGAGATCAACACGCCCACCCTGAGCCGGTGTTTCAAGGAAGGTATCGCCTACAACCGGTTTCATACCACAGCCATCTGCTCACCCACGCGCGCTTCATTGCTTACCGGCAGGAACCACACCCGGGTGTCGAGCGGCACCATAGCCGAGAGGGCCGTGGATTGGGACGGGTACACCGGTATCATCCCGAAGGAGGCCGCCACGGTGGCGGAGGTGCTGAAGAATTACGGGTACAACACGGCGGCATTCGGCAAATGGCATAACACACCGGCGGACCAGACCACGCCTCAAGGCCCCTTCACCTACTGGCCGACCCAATACGGTTTCGAGCATTTCTACGGTTTCCTCGCCGGGGAGACCTCACAGTGGGAACCTCGCCTTTTCAACGACAACACGCCCATCGAGCCCGTCCGGGATGAAAAATACCATCTGTCGACCGACCTGGCAGACAGGGCCATTGAATGGATGGAGCGGCAGAAGACCTTTGCGCCCGACAAACCCTTCTTCGTCTATTTCGCGCCAGGGGCAGGGCATGGCCCACAGCAGGTCTTCAAGGAGTGGGCCGACAAGTACAAGGGTAAATTCAATGATGGCTGGGACAAATACCGCGAGCGTGTCTCCCAAAGACAAAAATCTCTGGGTTGGATCCCGGCCGACACCCGGCTCACGTCACGGGACAGCACGATGGCTTCATGGGAGAGCATACCGATGGACCAACGGCCTTTCCAATCCCGCCTGATGGAGGTGTTTGCCGGCTTCGTGGAGCATGCCGACCATCAGGTCGGACGTGTGCTCGGAGCCGTGGAGTCCCTCGGCCAGAAAGACAATACCCTGGTCTTCTATATCTGGGGAGACAACGGCTCCAGTGCGGAAGGGCAGAACGGTTCGATCAGCGAGTTGCTGGCACAAAATCAGATAAGTACCACGATCTCGCAGCATTTGAAGGTGCTGCAGGACATGGGAGGCCTGGACGTGCTCGGCAGCCCCCTGACCGACAACATGTATCATTCCGGTTGGGCATGGGCCGGCTCCACGCCCTTCCGGAGCACCAAGCTGGTCGCCGCGCATTTCGGCGGCACCCGGAATCCCATGGTGGTCACCTGGCCCAAAGGGATCCGGCCCGATGCATCCATCCGCTCGCAGTTCCACCATGTCAACGACCTCGTGCCCACCATCTACGACGTGGTCGGGATCACACCTCCCCGTGTGGTGAATGGTTTCACCCAGTTGCCGATAGATGGGATGAGCATGAAATACACCTTCGGTGACCCGGGGGCCGAGTCGCGTAAGAAGACCCAGTTCTTCGACAATAACGGCAGCCGCGGGATCTACCAGGATGGATGGTTCGCTTGTACGTTCGGACCGCTGTATCCGTGGATCCCCGCCCAGAAGGGTTTGGGCAAGTGGGATTCGAGGAACGACCGTTGGGAACTGTACGACCTGAACCGGGATTTCTCTCAGGCGAACGACCTGGCATTGAAAGAGCCGGAGCGTCTGGAAAAAATGAAGAAGCTGTTCCTCGAGGAGGCAAGGTCCAACAGCGACCTGCCCATCGGAGCGGGGATGTGGCTGCGCATCCACCCCGAAGATGGCCTGTCATCGAAATACCGCAGTTGGACTTTCAACAAGAACACCGTGCGCATGCCGGAAGTTTCGGCACCGCCCCTGGGGAAGAAAAGCACCGAGGTGGTGGTGGACCTCACCGTGAAGGAGAACGCCAGCGGGGTCATCTATGCCATGGGCGGACAATCGGGAGGGCTCACATTGTTCATGGAGAATGGCAGGCTGTTCTATGAATACAATATGATGATCGTCGAAAGGTACATCCTGGAGGCGAAGGGCAGATTGTCCGCAGGCGATCACCGGATATCGGTAAAAACCGAAATCGAGAAGGAGGGCTATCCCGGACGCGTACTGATATCCATCGACGGCAGTAATGCCGGCGGGCTGGAACTTAAAAGGACGGTGCCGGGCATATTCACGGCAAGCGAAACCTTCGATGTCGGAACCGACCTGGGGTCACCCGTATCGATGCGTTACAGGACCAAGGCCCCTTATAAGTTCAATGGCATCATAAATAAAATAAAAGTGGACCTGCAATGAGCAGCCGGATGTTACGCATAGGGGGCCAAGGCCATCGTGCTGGTGCGGGCAGCTGTCCGATATGGCCCATGAAGGGAACCATGTTTGATCTTCCCGAATTCGGGACTGGATGTCACCGGTCACACCCATGTACAACCGGTATTCAACTTCCTGAAACGGAATGCGGATACAAGAAAATATACGATAAAACTGGGTGGCCCCGGTATTCGGCCCCGGGTGGTCCACTTGAATCATCAATTACGATCAATCAAATCATCATGTCCAGGATCATTGTACAGAAAGTCCTTGCAGCAGCCTTCCTGCTCCTGTCCATGGGTTCCCATGCCCAGACATCTTCCATCAACGTGGTGACCTCTGCGGTGCCATTCCTTCGGATCACGCCGGACGCGCGGGCCGGCGGCATGGGCGACCTGGGTGTGGCCACCTCGCCGGATGCCAATGCGCAGTACTATAACCTGGCCAAATATCCTTTCGCCACGGGCAAAAGTTCATTGGCCGTGAACTTCACGCCCTGGTTGAAGGACCTCGGACTGAACGACGTGTACCTGGGAGGACTGTCAGGCTATTACAAGCTGGATGAAGAGCAGGCCCTATCCGGTTCGCTACGGTATTTCAGCCTCGGAGACGTTCATTTCACCGATCATCTCGGGAACGACCTGAGGACCTTTCGCCCCAGCGAGTTCTCTGTCGATGCCGGATATTCCCGCAAACTCTCCCAAAAACTGAGCCTGGGTGTGGCGATGCGGTACATCAATTCGAACCTGGCCGGCGGGCAGGCCATCAACGGTGTTTCCTACAAGGCCGGTAATGCTGTGGCTGGTGACCTGGGCCTATTCTATACATCCAACCCCGCTCAGGTATCCGGCTGGAACATCGGCATGGCCTTGACCAACCTCGGCTCCAAGATCGGCTATACATCCGACCTCAACCGGAGGAGTTTCATCCCGGCCAATTTTGCATTGGGCGTCAATTACGCCAGGACCTTCCAGGAAGTGCATAAGGTCTCATTCGGTATGGACATCCGCAAGTTGCTCGTGCCCACGCCCCCCGCCATGGGAGACTCACTGGGTCTGGCCAACTACCAGCGCGCCGGTATCGTCTCCAGCTGGTTGACCTCATGGTCCGATGCCCCCGGCGGGTTCAGCGAAGAGCTGCAGGAGTTCAATTTCTCCGTCGGCGCAGAGTACACGTACAACCACCTGTTGAGCGTACGTGGCGGATATTTTTACGAGCGCCCATCGAAGGGCAACCGCCAGTACTTCAGCCTGGGGACCGGCATCACGTACAACGCCTTCAACCTCAACTTCTCATACCTCATCCCTTCCGGCACCGGCGTGAACCGGAACCCTTTGTCCAACACGCTCCGATTCAGCCTGGTATTCGACCTGGGGGGGAATAAATCGGCAAAGACGAAAAAATGACGGACGAGGGGCACCCATGGCGAGGACCCTTCAACAGTTCAACGTAAACGAGCAAACGAAAACATACGCAACCCCGGTTGCGGTACAGAAAAAAGGTAAAAGTGAACATTCAACCAATACATATGACCAGGATCTTCAACTTCATTTTCGGCTGCGTGCTGCTGGCCACCGCTACGGTAAGCAGGGCACAGACCACACAGACATTTTCCTTTAAGGGGAATGTGTTTCAGACATACATCGTTCAGACCACCGGCATGTATCTGCTGGATGCCAGCGGTGCCCAGGGCGGGCCAAATTTCGATTCCAGCCGTGTTGGCGGCAAAGGGGCCCGCTTGCAGACCTATGTGCAGCTGAAGGCGGGCGACAGCCTGCGCATCGCCGTGGGTGGAATGGGTCAGAAGGGCCGGTTCATAGCCGGGTTGTCGGACAAATACGGTGGTGGCGGTGGCGGCGGTGCA
>CAJBPC010000061.1 GCA_903957405.1 uncultured bacterium
CAAATTCACACTCGAGGATTACAGACTTGGATTCAGGGGTAGAAATCCACTGTTCAGTGTTCTGTATTACGGTATTGACATGTCCCGATTCGAGAAGAAGTCGGATCCTTTGGCTTTTCGTGCACAACACGGCATCCCCGAAGGCGGGAAGGTCATCCTGTTCACCGGAAGGATGAATCGGGAGAAGAATCCCGAATATGTAGTGGATGTGCTGCATAGGCTTCTTGCCATCAGGGATGATGCATATGCCATTTTTGTGGGGAAGGGAGACAAGGAGGCTTCAGTCATCGAAAAGGCTCGTAAATACGGTATTGAGGGGCATGTGCGCATGATCGGTTGGAGCGACGATATTCCTGGTTTCATGAAGTGTGCGGATGTCTTTGTATTCCCGCGACTGCTGGAACCACGCGAAGGACTCGGCATTGTTGTGTTGGAGTCGCAATGTGCGGGCCTTCCGATGTTCATCACGCCTGGGATAGAGAAAGATCCCGTCGTCATGGAGGAGCTTGCCAACTGGAACGAGCTCGGAGATCCTGATGTCTGGGCAAAAGGAATTGACCGCTTGCTTAACGCCTCGAATCAGCCGGACAAAGCTGGTTGCCTTGAAAGAATGAAGCATTCGGCATTTGAGCTGAGCCACGCCACGAAAAATCTGCTCGCATTCTATGAGGCCTGACCTTAATGGAATGGGAATCAAATCCCGGTAAAGACGATCGTTCCCTATTTCTCTTTTCAACCTTACAGACACAAATCATGCGTTTCATAATACCCAGCTATTCACTGGCAGACAACTTTACGGAGAACGTGGCATTTACGCTCCGTCAGATGGGTCATACCGTGCTCTCTGCACCTGTTCCTTCCAGGGTGATGAATCAGAAGATGATGCACGTCATGCAGCTTGGCTATGAGAAATTCCTGCCCAACTGGCTTCCACCTCAGGAGAAATGGCTGCTCCGCACTTATCGGGATTTCAAGCCGGATATGATGATCGCGCTCACCCACAGTGTTTCTGAGGAGACGCTGCTGAATTTGCAAAAGGCAGGCGTCAGGAATGTGGCCTGGTGGGGAGATTCGCCGGCCCAGATGCGAAAACAGGGATTGTTGTGCAATGGGTGGGACCTGATCTTCCTGAAGGATAAATTTGCCGTCTCCAAACTCAGGACACTCGACCTCAATGCATATTTCTTACCGGAAGCCATGAATCCGGAATGGCACAGGATCAATCACGGACCCATCGGGAATGATGTTGTGCTTGCCGGCAATGCGTATGATTACAGGCATTACCTCGTCAGACGACTGCTTGCCGAGGGGTGTTCTGATGTCAAGCTATATGGCTTCAGACCTTCGCGATGGTCCGCCCCGGAAGTGGTGAACGCCTTTCAGGGGAAGTATATCGTACGGGAGGAGAAGTCAAGAATATTCGGTGAGGGTCTCATTTGCATCAACTCCACCTCCATGCTCGAAAGCAATACCATCAATTGCAGGGCGTTTGAAATCGCAGGTGCAGGAGGGCTTCAGGTGATGGAGTTCAGGCCAGCCATCGCGGATTGTTTTGAGATAGGGAAGGAAATCCTAACCTATTCTTCCATTGCCGAACTGATGGATCAGATATCCTTTCACCGAAGGAATCCTGATGCCTCCCATGCTATAAGACAAGCGGGTCATGCACGGGCGCATGCAGAGCACACATATCGTCATCGTTTGGAAACGATCATCAAAATGGCAAACCTTTGAGAAGTAGTTCTTACATATTCAGTATCCTGCATGTCTTGATACTGATCTTCTCGTATTTCATCAAGGATCCTGCACCCCTCATCTATGCGAGCATCATCATATGCATTTTGATGGTGCTTGACAAGCTGGGTAAGGGCATCGTCTTGCTGGAGGTCATTGCACTGTTCAATAGTTTCATATACCTGTTCATGCCGCTCATGGGATATATGTTCTATACCAAGAACAACGCCAAAGCACTCATGTATGTGCGTTTCATGCCCATCCCGCAGGCTCAGTATTTTGAACTGGCACTTCCTGCCATCACCGGATTCATCATCCTGATGTGCTGGCCTCTCAGCCAGAAGAATGGTGATGATGGGGCTTCCATCAATCTGAGGATCGAAGATGCAAGGGAGTTATTGCGCGGCAATGAAAGAACCGGACTCACGTTGATGATCATTGGAATATTGTCTTCTTTGCTCTTGCCCATCCTTCCTCAGTCTTTTCAGTATGTTTTCACGTTGCTGTTCCTTTCAGCATTCACAGGGCTGCTGTATGTGTATTTCTCGGGAACGACACCATTGAAGCGGGTGTACATGGTTTTATTTGTAATATTTATTTTGATAGGTGCCCTGCAAAGCGGGATGTTCACGATCGTGGCATACATGGGTATGACCGTTTTCTCTTTCTTTTTCCTCAACCGCAAGACGGCATTTTGGAAGAAGTTGCTGATGTTCATGATGGGTGTTTTTGTACTTATCATCATACAGTCTGTCAAACCCGAGTACAGGCGACAGGTACTAGGCAAGGGAAAGGATAATCAGGCACTCGAGCTGGCCAACCTGGTATCTAAAAAAATCGAGGGTGTGGGAAATCTCATAAGCCCCGAGTTCATGTGGCCCGTATACTATCGCGCCAATCAGGGCTTCTATGTGGCAATGGTACAGAACTATATCCCCAGGGTTAAGTCACACGACAATGGGGGAAAGCTGCTTGTCGTATTCGCATCTGCATTTGTCCCGCGATTTCTTTGGCCCGACAAGCCGATGGCCGGTGGCTTTCATAATATGAAATACTACACCGGATTCATCCTGCGGGGCTATACTATGAATGTTGGTCCGCTGGGGGAAGGCTATGGAAGTTTCGGAGTGACTGGCGGGATCTTGTTTGTGATGTTCCTTGGTTTCTTGATCAGGGTCGTTTACCGGCAGGTTTTTGTGATCAGCAAAAAGTTACCGCTCATCATTTTCTGGTTGCCCGTGCTTTTCTATGAAGTCTCATACTCCGGGGAGAATGACAGCCTGCAGATCATCAATTCCCTGGTGAAATCGATATTATTCATTTACGTGATGTACAAGGCATTCCCGACAGTCTTGAAGCCATCACCCAAAAACCCATACCACTCTTCCTGATATGTGTGGCATAGCCGGAATTCTTTCTAAAAGTGGTGCTTCCGTTCATCCGGCAGCGGTGCGGCAGATGTGTGATGCCATGATCCACAGGGGGCCCGATGCCGAAGGTTTCTATGCGGATGCACGCATCGCCCTCGGGCATAGAAGGCTTTCCATCATCGACCTGTCCAGTTCCGCCGACCAGCCGTTTCATGATGCATCCGGCCGCTATGTGATCGTATTCAACGGGGAGATGTACAATTTTGCGGAAGTGCGCAGAAGTCTGACGGATTATCCATTCAAGACGCAGGGGGATACCGAAGTGTTGCTGGCGGCATTTGCGACTTGGGGTCCCGAATGCATTTCCCTCTTCCATGGTATGTTTGCATTTGTGATCTGGGACAAACAAACAGAAACACTATTTCTTTTTCGCGATAGATTGGGTGTCAAACCTCTTTACTTTCATCAAGACGCAGAGCATTTGATATTCGCCTCAGAGTTGCGCGCCATCATGGCTTCCGGCCTCGTGAATCGCCGACTGAACAGGAATGCGCTGCCTGATTATTTCTCTTATCAGTCTTTTGGATATCCGGTATCAGCCGTCGACGGCGTCATGCAGCTTGAAGCCGGATCGTATCTGATCGTACAGAAAGGGCAGTCGCAAAAGCATGTCTACTGGTCACCCGGAACGGTCAAAGTGGATTCGGATCTGAACAATGCGGACGTTGTCAAGAGAAAAATCCGCGATCTGCTGAGCAATGCCGTCGCCAAGCGGCTGGTGAGTGATGTACCTGTCGGGGCGTTCCTTTCCGGCGGGATCGATTCGAGTGCCGTAGTGGGCCTGATGTCTGAAGTGTCATCGGCTAGACCTTCGACCTTCAACATCTCATTCGAGGAAAAGGAATATGATGAGTCCGCTTATGCAGAGATCATTGCCCGTAAGTTCAATGCCAAGCACACAAAGCTCTTACTGCGACCGGAGGATTTCCTTGCCGGGCTCGGACAAGCGCTCGATGCCATGGATACGCCAAGTGCCGATGGCGTGAATACCTACATGGTGTCAAAGGCGATCCGGGAAGCCGGCATCACCGTGGCATTGTCCGGTGTCGGTGGCGATGAACTTTTTGCCGGATATCCTTACTTCCTCTCGCACCTGAAGATGCAGAAATGGAGTCATGTTTTCGGTTATGCATCTCCGTTACGAAATGCCGCGGCGTGGATCCTTGGCAAGAGCCATTCCGGAAGGGCTCACCGTCTGGCATCGATACTCCGTGCTGAGCGCCTTGATATCGCACATGAATATCCTGAATTCCGGCGCATCCTTTCGAAGGAACAGATCGGAAGACTGACCACTTTCGGAAGCCACTCTTCCACCAATCTCGAGATGGATCTTCAAAGGCGCAGGCCTGTTTTCGAGAGGCTGCCACTATTGAGTCAGGTTTCCCTCGCGGAATACATCGGATATACTCAGCAGACACTGCTGAAGGACACGGACCAGATGAGCATGGCGGTATCCCTTGAAGTCAGGGAGCCTTTCTTTGACCACGAACTTGTGGATTATGTCCTGCAGGTGCCTGACAAGTTCAAGTTCCCGCGTTATCCCAAATCACTATTGGTGGAGTCCCTGCATCCAATGTTGCCCGATGAGATCGTCCATAGGAAGAAGCAGGGTTTCCTGCTGCCCTGGAATGTTTGGATGAAAAATGAACTCAGGGGTTTTTGCGAGAAAAGCATTGGAGAACTCTGTCGAACTGATTTTATACATGCCCCGGCTTTGAACGCATATTGGAAAAGATTTTTGGATGGCGATCCATCCACACGATGGACTGAACTATGGGTTTTCGTGGTATTGGGATACTGGATCGAAAAGAACGGAATTGAATAATCAATCTTTGATACTTCCGCTGCACGATATCAGTGCTCTGCCTGTTGCTTCGGCGCCGGACGGTCGTAAAAAGCCACGGGTGATGGTACTTGTCGACTGGTACGCTCCCGGCTTCAAAGCCGGAGGACCTATACGATCCGTGGTCAATTATGCCGCACAGCTCGAGCAAGTGCAGGATATCTTCATCCTAACTGCGGATCGTGACCTTCATGACGATGCTCCTTACGAAGGAATCCCGGCGGACAAGTGGCTGGTCAACAACAAACACCGGGTTTTTTACGCATCGCCCGCGACATTGAACTGGCATCAGATCAGAAGGCGGATCGATGAGGTGAAACCAGACTATATCTACCTGAATGGCATGTACTCTAGGAGCCTGACTGTTTTTCCTTTGTTGATGAACAGGTTTGGATTGCTGGATGCCAAGATCGTACTGGCTCCAAGAGGGATGCTGCTGAAGTCAGCCCTCGAAAACAAATCCATAAAAAAGAAACTCTGGTTGACTTTTGCCAGGGTGATCGGATTGTCCAACGGCATTGTCTTCCATGCTACGGATGAGACTGAGATCTCCGATATCAGAAAATTTTTCGGGAAAAGCAAACCTGTGTTCATCGCAGGAAATATGCCAGGCAAACAAAAACCTTTCGAGCCCCTCAGCTCAAAGGAAAGAGGCTCGTTGAAGATGGTCTTTGTCGGACGCATTCACCCCATCAAGAATCTGGAATTTCTGCTGTCTGCACTGCAGAAAGTGATCGGAAACGTAGAGCTGACCATCATTGCCATACTGGAAAACAAGCCATATTGGGAGCGGTGCAGGGCGTCCATCGCCCGGTTGCCTTCGAGCATCAAAGTCAGTGTGCTGAAGAATATTCCGCACCATCAAATCGAGGATATCATCCGATCGAATCACTTGTTCGTGCTGCCCACAAGGGGAGAGAATTTCGGTCATTCGATTTTCGAGTCGTTGGCTTCAGGAAGGCCTGTGATCATCAGCGACCAGACCCCTTGGAGAAATCTGGAAGAACAAAGGGCCGGCCTCGATTTGCCCCTCGAGAACGATCTGCTTTTCGCCTCCGGCATCCAGTCCTTCATCGATATGGACGAGCGGGTTCATACAAGCTGGTGCGAAGGTGCATGGAACTTAGCCCATAAATACCTTGAAAATTCTGAACTGAGACAAACCTATGTCAATCAGTTCAGCTTGGAGCGTCGCAAACTCATGATTTTCGTTGACTGGTTCGAGCCTGGATATAAAGCCGGTGGTCCCATACAATCCTGCAAGAACATGTCCCTTGCCCTTTATAAAGATATGGATATATACCTCGTGTGTTCAGACCGCGACCTGAATGACCGTGAACCATATGTCGGTATACGGCTCAATACCTGGACGATATATGAGCAGAAAATACAGGTGTTTTATTGCCGGAAAGGAGATATGGGCATACACCGGATCATGGATTTGCTGAAGTCCATCAGGCCTGATTACCTGTACGTGAACGGTGTGTTCTCCATGAACTACTCCATCTTGCCCATACTTGCCGGCAAGCTGCGAAAAGTCTCCACGATCGTGGCGCCCAGGGGTATGCTGCAACACGGATCGCTCAGATTCAAACAAAAAAAGAAGAAGATATTCCTTTCATTTGTCAAAAGCCTGGGACTGTATGAAGATGCCATCTTTCACGCAACAGATGACCAGGAACAGAAAGACATCAATGAGCACTTCCCTGTCAACAAAGGCATAAATGTGATGGAGAATTTCTTCCAGGCAAACACATTGCCGGTCTTCCATACACCCAAACAAAGCGGATTTTTGAAGCTTGTATTCCTTTCCAGGATATCACCAAAGAAAAACATCGATTTCATCATCCGCACATTGGCAACCTTGCCCGATCACTGCAGGGCTTCACTGACCATAGCGGGAGAGATAGAAGACCAGGGGTATTGGGAGCGATGTCAGCATCTCATCCGAAATCTGCCGGAGCATGTGCGCGTCGACTACCGAGGTGCGATACCGAACCGCCTTCTACCGGAGTTCTATAAGGAGTTTCACATCTTCGTTCTGCCCACGCATGGTGAGAATTTCGGACATGCCATCCTTGAAGCAATGCTTTGCAGCAAGCCGGTGATCATAAGTGACAGGACACCATGGCAAAATCTCGACAAGTGTAAATCAGGATATGCCCTTCCACTCGACAATATGCCCCGATTCACCCGGGTGGTTGAGGAATTCGCCATGATGATGCAGGACGAATACAACACCTGGGTCGATGGCGCCTATCAGTTCGCTGAGGAAAAGCAGAAGCGCAATCTGGACCTCAAGAAAAAATATCTATCATTGTTCGCATAGTTTCATACAATTTTTTCCATGTACATACTCGGACTAAATGCATTCCACGCGGACTCTTCAGCCGCGATCTTCAAAGACGGCATCATGATCGCCGCGACCGAAGAGGAGCGCTTCACACGTGTCAAGCATTGGGCAGGCTTCCCCACACAAGCCATTTCATTCTGCCTTCGTGAGGCGGGTATCTCCCTGGACCAGGTCGATCATATCACCATCGGCCGTGATCCAAAGGCGAAATTCCTTAACAAGCTTAACTATCTGCGGAAGAACCCATCTCTGGTGTTTGGTGCTTTCAAACGGTTGAGGAACAGCCAGGAAGTCACCAGTCTTGAAAGGCTTTTTCTTCAGGTCGATCCCAATGCGGATGTAGCTTCAGTGCGGTCCAGGATCAGGAATATCGAACACCACCGAAGTCATCTCGGATCGGCATTCTTCGCATCACCATATGAGGAGGCGGCCTTGATTTCAATAGATGGGTCTGGTGATTTCACCACGACCATGATCGGTGTGGGTAGGGGCACAAAAATCGAGGTATTGGATAGTGTCGATGTGCCTGTCTCCATTGGTCTTTTTTATACGGCATTCACCCAGTACCTGGGATTCCCGCACTATGGCGACGAATACAAGGTCATGGGCTTGGCCCCATATGGTGAGCCAAAGTATGTTGACAAGATCATGGAGATCATCCGATTTACATCCAACGGGCTTTATGACTGGGACAATCGTTATTTCGTACCTCCCTCCAAAGCGGGATTCGAATACGAGAACAACATTCCTTCTGTTGGGAATCTCTACTCAGATTTCTTTGTCGGCAAATTCGGGATACCCAGGCAAAAAACGGAGCAGCTCACCCAATACCACAAAGACCTTGCAAGCTCCGTACAAAGGGCAACGGAACAGATCATCATCCATCTCCTGAAGGAACTCAGGAAGCGGACGGGCATGAAGAATGTCTGCATTGCCGGTGGTGTCGCACAAAACTCCGTAGCCAATGGCAAGATGGCGGAACAGTCAGGATTCGAGGGGGTTTACATCCCATCGGCAGGGCATGATGCCGGAATATCCATGGGCTCAGCCCTGTACCACTACCATCATGATCTCGGGCAGCCTCGAACCCCCGCCATCTTTTCCGCATATACCGGCGCGAGGTACTCCAACGAACAGATCGAAGAAATACTGAAGGGAAGGGGCATTGCATACAGGCGCCTTTCTGATGACGAATTATACGATGTCGTGACCGACAAGCTGATAGAACCCGGAGTGGTGGGCTGGTTCAATGGGAGGGCGGAGTTCGGACCGCGTGCGCTTGGCGGACGGTCGATCATCGCAGACCCACGGAATCCTAAAGCAAAGGATCTCCTCAATCTGAAGATCAAACGCAGGGAAAGTTTCAGAC
>CAJBPC010000062.1 GCA_903957405.1 uncultured bacterium
GAGCAGGTTGAAGAAATATCCCAGCATGACGGCGAAAAACGCATTCGTGTTGCAAGGCTGGAAACCCAATGGCTCCATCAGCATCTTCCAGCGAAGCGCCCTGCTGTAATGGCTCAGGAGCAGCATCACCACGGCGGGCATCACCATGAGGTAGTGGGCATCATTGAGGGAACCCTTCAGCTGACCGACCTCGTCGGCGGTGAGGTTCCTGACGGACCACCATATCAGAAAAATCCCCAATCCCAGAAAGACCACATATTGCAACGCCAGAGAGAAAGTCTTCTTCATGATGCGGCTTTAGAACGTACTATATCCTGCCTGTCAGCGCATGGTTCGCAATCGCCCCGTTGCCTGACCATATCCGTCGCCTGACTGCTGTTCAGAGGCGGTTTCCCTCTTTTGGGAATACGATCCATGGCTTGAAACTGCGGGCTTCCCCGAACTCCATCGTGGCATAGGAAATCACGATCACCACATCCCCCACGGCACCCTGGCGGGCAGCAGGCCCGTTCAGGCAACAGACACCGGAGCCCCGCTTGCCTCGGATGACATAAGTCTCGATCCTTGTGCCGTTATTCACATTGACGATCTGCACCTTCTCGTGTTCTATGATGTTCGAAGCATCCATGAGGTCCTCATCCAGCGTGAGGCTACCGACATAGTGCAGATTCGCTTCCGTGATCACGGCCCGGTGGATCTTCGATTTCAACACTTCTATTTCCATATCCTGCAAAATTAGTTTTAATGCGGATGACAACACATGAAAGAACGGAAGATTCGTTCAAGCGGTCAGGTCGATGTTGTCGATGAGGCGGACTTCCCCCAGGAAAGCCGCTGCCAGTGCGGTGATGGGGGTGTGCCCGTCCCATTCCGTGACCGGCTCGAGGTCGGTTGTCCTGCAAATTTCCAGGTAGTCGACCCTGAATCCGGCGGCGGCCAGTGCCTCCCTGCCTGCTCGGAGTCGGCTTTCAAGAGGGCCGGCATCAAGTCCTCGCTTCAGTCTGTTTAGTACATCATACAGGATGGGCGCTGTTGACCGGTCATCGGGACTGAGCCGCATGTTCCGGCTGCTCATCGCCAGGCCGTCAGCTTCCCGCACGGTGTCGCAAATCTCCAGCCTTACAGGGATAGACTTCAAGTGAATGAGCCGGCGGATGACCATGCACTGCTGGAAGTCTTTTCGCCCCATGAAGAGGACATCCGGCCTGGTGACGGACAGCAGCCGGTGGACGACCTGGCATACGCCCTGGAAATGCCCGGGTCGTTGACGCCCCTCCAGGAGTTGATCCATTCGACCCAGGTCGTATGTTTCAAGCGAGGCCGTACCCTCCGGATAGATCTCGTGTACGTCAGGAAGGAAGAGGATGTCAACCCCCGTCATTTCCAGCATGCGGATGTCATCCTCCAGGGTGATGGGATACTTGCTGAAGTCGGCGGGATCGTTGAATTGCGTGGGGTTGACGAAGATGCTGCAGATGGTTTTGTCCGTTTCCCGCTTCGAACGATGCAGCAGTGCGAGGTGTCCCGCATGCAGGGCGCCCATGGTGGGCACGAAGCCGAAACTCGTTCCTGTGGCCTTTTCCCCGAGAAACCTGCGGAAGCGCTCCGCTTCTCTGATGATGATCATAGTATTTTTTTTGAGGGGATATTTTGGGCAAAAGGCTTCAGGACCGGCAATTGAACAATTATGCATACCTTTGCACACCTTTTACACCCACCAAATCTATA
>CAJBPC010000063.1 GCA_903957405.1 uncultured bacterium
GGGGTGATCATATCCCACCTGATGCGGCATACCATTACGCGGACCAGTGTCATGCAGCAGCATCTGAACCGGCAGATCTATTCCATCATGATGCTGACATTCATATTCGCAGTGATGTTGGGACTGATAGAGAGCGGAATTATATTTCTCACTAAACTGAGATACAATTCCGAGGTCAGGATCGGATATCTGGGTATGCTCGTACGCAATTCGTTCAATGGTTTCGTGATACTGTTCATGTGGAACTCCATTTATTTCATGTATCACTACATTGAGAAATCCAGATCCCAGCAGCTTGACACGCTCAAGCTGCAGAACCTGGTGAAGGAGCTCGAGCTCAAGACCATCAAGTCTCATATCAATCCCCACTTCATCTTCAATGCACTGAACAGCATCCGTGCTTTGGTTGATGAAAATCCATCCCGTGCAAGGGATGCGATCACCGAGTTGAGCAATATCCTCCGCAGCAGCATGCACTCGCAGCATCAGGAGACCGTTACCCTCGAAAGGGAGCTGGATATTGTCAGAGACTATCTGGCATTGGAACATATTCGCTTTGAAGATCGTTTGCAGGTGGAATACGATATCGATGAGGATACGCTGGACATGCCCGTGCCTCCGATGATGCTGCAGACACTGGTGGAGAATGCGATCAAACACGGCATCAGCAAGAACATAAATGGCGGTGTCGTGAGGATAGAATCCGACCTGAAAGGCGATAATTACGAACTCATCGTTCGGAACTCCGGCAAGCTGAACGGCAGCATGAATTCCGAAGGGTTCGGATTGAGCAGCACGGCGAACCGGCTTGGACTTTTATTCGGCGATGGTGCGACGTTCACCATCAGGAATACCTCCGATATGATGGTCGAAGCACGTGTGAGCATTCCTTCCAGCGCTGCTTGACGATATGCCGTGCACACGCATGGGATAAATGATTGTTACCGGATCTGATCAAATAAAAAGGGCTTGCACCATGAATAAAAAAGCGATCATCATAGACGATGAACGGCTCGCCAGGATGGAGCTGAAAAAATTGCTGTTGGAATTCCCGGAGATAGAGATCCTGGCGGAGGCTGCCAATGCGACCGAAGGCCGAGAGAAGATCGAGGAACTTCGTCCTGACCTGATATTCCTTGACATTCAAATGCCCGGTAAAACCGGCTTTGAGATGCTTGAGGAACTGGATAATGCCCCTCACGTGATCTTCACGACGGCATATGACGAATATGCCCTCAAAGCATTCGAGGTGAATGCACTTGATTACCTGCTGAAGCCTATCGAACCCAGGAGGCTTTCAGACGCCATCCAGAAACTGGAACAAGCTGATGAGAAAGATTTGGAGATGGGTTATATGCCATCCCTGCCTAGAGGGCCGCTTGGAGAACACGACCAGGTATTTGTGAAAGACGGTGAACGATGCTGGTTTGTGAAGCTCACGGAAATACGGATGTTCGAGTCTGCAGGAAATTACGCAAAAGTGTTCTTCGGGGGCAACAAGCCATTGATCCTTAAATCATTGAATGCCCTCGAAGAACGTCTTGACGACAGGATATTTTTCCGGGCAAATCGCAAGCATATCGTCAACCTGAGGATGATCGAGAAAGTGGAGCCCTATTTCAACGGGGGGCTTCTGCTCGAGATCCGCGGAGGAGAGAAGATCGAGGTCAGTCGTCGACAAGCCGTCAGGTTCAAGGAGATGATGAGCCTGTGATGGCCTTTTTTAATTGATCCGGCGGGATAAAATAAATACAGATCACTACCCTCGTTCGTTGGGTATGGATCTCATTTCGTTTTGAATTTCAGCAATACCTTCTCCATCTCCCGCCTGATCTCATTGTTGCAGAGATTGCCGATGCTTCCTTCATGTGTGTGATGCAACGGCTGAGAAATGTCGAAACTGTAACGCCCTTCTTCTATCTGTCTTCCGACTCTTTGGTATGCTTCACGAAATGGTATGCCTTCGTTCACCAATCTGTTGACGGCTTCCACACTGAAGATGTATCGGTATTTCTCCTGTTGCAGGATATCCTGTTCGACTTTCATGGAAGAGATCATCAGCTGCATCATGGCCAGACAATTGCTGAGTTCCGTGAATGCGGGGAAAAGTATCTCCTTGGTCAGCTGCATCTCCCTGTGGTATCCTGATGGTAGATTGCTGGTCAATAAAGTCAGTTCATTCGGCAATGATTGGAGGCGGTTGCATTTTCCACGGATCAGTTCGAATACATCGGGATTTTTCTTGTGTGGCATGATGCTGCTGCCGGTTGTCAGATCGGCGGGAAAGCTTATGAAGCCGAAGTCCTGGCCGAGGTACAGGCATGCATCCATCGACAATCGGCTCAAGGTGGCGGCCACGCTGGCGATTGCCATGGCCACTAGTTTTTCGGTCTTCCCCCGGCTCATCTGCGCATATGCCGAATTCCAGTTGAGGGTGGCGAAACCGAGGAGCTCAGTGGTGCGTTTTCTTTGCAACGGGAAGGACGATCCATAGCCTGCACCACTGCCGAGGGGATTCTTGTCAGCCACTGCATAGGCTGCTGCGAGCATTTCCATGTCATCCACAAGACTTTCAGCGTATGCACCCAGCCATAGGCCAAAGGACGAGGGCATGGCCACCTGCAGGTGCGTGTACCCGGGCAGCAGCACATCCTTGTGTTGTTCGCTCCGGCTTATGAGCAGGTCGAACAGCTGGTGCATCTCCGATTTTAATTCATTGACCGAATGTCGCAGGTAGAGCTTTATGTCCACTGCCACCTGATCGTTCCGACTGCGGCCGCTGTGGATCTTTTTGCCCGTATCACCGATGCGTTGGGTCAGCAGGAATTCCACCTGGGAGTGTACATCCTCGATCCCCTCTTCGATCCTGAAGGAACCATTGTCCACTTCCGAGAGGATCTCGCGAAGGCCTGTCACGGCTGCATCTGCTTCGTCGGATGTCAGCAGCCCTGCTTCTCCGAGCATCGTGACATGTGCGATGGATCCTTCCACATCATGGCGTGCCAGCATCAGATCGAACTCCCTGTCACGACCGACCGTGAAAGCTTCGACCATTTCGGAGGTCTTCGTGTTTTCTTTGCTCCAGAGTTTCATCCGTGGTTATTTTAAGTGGTGCCCTCTGGCTACTATGACTTTTTCCAGTAATTCGATATAGGATGTTATTCCCTCCGCAACCTCATGGATGAATATGAATTCATCCGCCGTATGGCTTCTTGCGGAATCACCGGGGCCCATTTTAAGCGAAGGGAATCCCATTAATGCCTTGTCGGAAGTCGTGGGTGAACCATAGCAGCTAAAGCCCAAGGCGATCCCTGCCTGCACAAGGGGGTGTTCATTTTCGATCCTTGTGGACCTCAAACGGGTACTCCTGGGGCGCAACTCGCTTTTCATGTGCGATGCCATCTCTGCAAGTATCTCTTCGAATGCATAGCACTCGTTGACCCTTATGTCGATGACGAAGCTGCATTTCTCTGGCACGACATTGTGTGCCTTATTGTCCGTCTCAATGACCGTCACCGTCATCTTCGTGGGGCCTAGCACGTCAGAGGACCTTTCAAACCGATGACCTTTGAGCCATTCGATGTCCTTTATTGCGATATCGATGGCGTTCTCTCCTTCGTTGCGTGCGGCATGGCCGGCCCTTCCCGTGGCCATTGCATCCACGACGAGCAGCCCCATCTCTGCAATGGCGAGCTGCATCCTTGTCGGTTCCCCGACGATCGCCCCTGCGATCTCCCTTCCTTGGAAATGATCCGTGAAGTGCGGGCTTTTCAGCAGGTATTCGACACCGTTCGTTCCGGATATCTCTTCCTCCGCCGTGGCCGCCACGACGAGGTTGTGGGTCAGGTTGCGATGGTCGTGGAAATGCACGAATGCCGCCAGCAGGGAAACCAGCGGACCCCCTGCGTCGTTGCTCCCGAGACCGAAGAGTTTGCCGTCTTTTTCCAGTGGGGTGAATGGATCGATGCTGTAGCCTTTGGCTGGCTTGACCGTATCGTGGTGCGAATTCAGCAGAATGGTCGGCTTGGCAGGGTCGAAATACCTATTGAAAGCGAATACGTTGTTGAGGATCCGGGTGTGTTCGATCCTTTGCAGACCAAGATAACGGCAGATGATCCCTGCCGTTTGGTCTTCCTCCTTGCTGAAAGATGGGGTGCGGATGAGGTCCCGCAGCAGTGCAATGGCGCCATCTGTCAGCATTTTGTTCTGTATCATGATGATCCGTTTAGAAATCCGACGGGGTCGGAGATGACATAATTTTCGATGATGGCATGAAGCGGGAATGCATCCAGCTCTTCTCTTCTGTGTGTCGTTGCAAGCCCGGTGACTTTCATCCCTGCGGCAATTGCTGACCGGATGCCCGGTGTAGAGTCCTCGAAAGCCATGCATTCGTCGGGGTCTTTTCCCAAGGCAGCTGCAGCCTTGAGGAATACATCAGGGTGGGGTTTGCCGTATCTCACTTCTTCCGATCCGATGATGGCATGGAAGTATCTGCGCAGGCCAAGTGCGTCGATGGTGAAATCTATGTTTCCGCGGTCAGCCGCAGTGGCGAGCCCCATGAGGATGCCTGCATCTGAGAGTGCCTGCATGAAGGTTTCCAGTCCGGGCAGGGATCTGATCTCCATTCTGTAGAGATTCCGATAGATTTCTTCTTTTTCCAATCCCAATCGCATGATCTCTGCAGCATCGGTGATATCGGGAAAGAACTTCGGGATGATTTCTGTGATGGTACCGGCATTTTTTTCATGGTACTCCGCTTCGCTGACGATCACGCCGTATTTGTCCAGGAATGTGAACCACGCCTGCTGATGGAAATGCATGTTGTCCACCAGCGTGCCGTCCATATCGAAAATCACTCCTTTGATCCGGGTATTCATGGTTGTTGGTTCACAGTTTGATGGTGGTGCCTGCTTGGCCGGTCATGAGGCCGTCCCAGTCCTCCGCTTTTCCGATCACGACCTTCCCGACACCTGCCTGCAGTGCCTTGAAAGCATTTTCCAGTTTTGGAATCATACCTGCAAATATTTTGTTTTCCTGCTTCAGTTGCTCGAATTCCGTGGGTCCGATCTGTGGGATGCGGGTTTGTTCGTCTGTTGCATCGAGCAGTACGCCGGCCTTTTCGAAACAGTACAGGAGTGTGGTATCATGACGAGCGGACATTGCTTTGGCGATTTCCTGGGCGATGGTGTCGGCATTGGTGTTGAGCAGTTGTCCTTTGCCGTCGTGAGTGATGGGTGCGATGACGACCGACAGGCCGCTGTCAAGCCATTGCGATAGCCTCTCAGAATCCACATTGTCCACATCTCCTACGAACCCATAGTCTGTCAGGGGATGTATGCGTTTGTGTGCGCTGATGACCCCTGCATCCGCGCCACATATGCCAATGGCGTTACAATGCATTGATTGAAGGCTGGCTACGATGTTTTTATTGATGAGTCCTGCATACACCATGGTGACGATGCGGAGTGTTTCAGCATCCGTGACCCGTCGTCCGTCAATCATCTGTTGTGGGATCTGCAGTGCCGATGCGAGTTGGGTCGCGATCTTACCGCCACCGTGCACGAGCAGCTTCCTTCCCGGCAGGCCGGCGAATGAGGAGAGGAACTGCTGCAGCCTGTCATCATCGTCTATGATATTTCCTCCGACCTTGAAGATATGCAGTGGTGGTTTCATATTCATCGCTTGGTGATGGTCATTGCCTCGAGCATTTCTGAGAGCACCGCTTGTGCGGCCCATACCCTGTTGGATGCCTGTTGGGTGATGATGCTGTTCGAGCCATCGAGAATCTCATCGCTCAGCTCGACATTGCGCCTGACCGGCAGGCAGTGCATGACCTTTGCCTGTCGGGTATGGGCAAGTTTTTCACCGGTAAGCATCCATCCCGGGTCGTTGCAATAGATCTTGCCATAATCACGGAATGTGCTCCAGTTCTTCACATAGACGAAGTCCGCATCCTTCAGTGCTTCATCCTGGTCATGGATGATCGTTGCGCCTCGGGTGAACTGTTCGTCGAGTTCATAGTCCTCAGGATGTGTGATGACGAAGTCTGCAGCGCCCCATGCGTTCACCCACTGTGCGAAGCTGTTCGCCACGCATTGCGGCAGAGGCTTGACATGGGGAGCCCAGGTGAGTACGATCCTTGGTCTGCGGCGGACGAGTTCGGGATTTTCGTGTATGCATTCCCGTATGGTGATGATATCGGTCAGGCTTTGGAGCGGATGCAGTGTCGAGCTCTCCAGACTCAGCACGGGTATGCCTGCGAATCGGATGAACTGGTTGATGTATAACTCGCTGTAGTCCTCCTCGCGGTTCTTCAGACCCGGAAAGGTGCGTATGGCGAGGATATCGAAATAGCGTGCCAGCACAGGTGCGGCATCCCTTACATGTTCCACCGTGTTTCCGCTCATGATGGCTTCATCTTCGAATTCCAATGCCCATCCTTCAGAAGTGATGTTAAAAATGATGCATTCCATCCCCAGCTGTCTTGCGGCCACTTGTGTGCTGAGTCTTGTCCTCATGCTGGGGTTCAGAAAAAGACACCCGATTCTTTTGTGATGGCCCAGTGCCTCACTTTTCCATGGATCCTTCTTGAACGCCAGTGCCTTGTCCGCAAGGGCGTTTATGTCGCTGACATCTGCTGCGGAGATGAATTGCCTCATGGCTTTAGGGTTGTAGCGATGTTATCGAAAGTGTTGACTTCAGACCTGAGTGTTTCCAGAAAGTGCGAAGCATCCTGTTCGGACAGTGCAAGGGATGGGAGTAGTCTTGTCACGTTGGGTTTCGCTTCTCCGGTGAATATCCTGCGGCGGAGCAGCAGCTGCTTTCTGAGGTCTTTCATCCGGTCAGGCACATCAAAACCGATCATAAGTCCTCTTCCCCTTACATTTTCCAATCCCGGTATGGATGTTAATGCTCCCATGAGCCTGTTGCCCATTTTCGTGGCATGTTCCATGAGATTTTCCGATTCCATCACTTCGAGTACGGCGAGTGCGGCGGCACATGCCAGGTGGTTTCCTCCGAAGGTTGTGCCGAGCATCGAATGTTTCGGCAGGATATGCGGAGCGATCAGGATGCCACCCACCGGAAATCCGTTGCCCATGCCCTTTGCGATGGAGTATATGTCTGCATCGACGCCGGCGAAATCGTGGCTGAAGAACCTTCCGCTTCTCCCATAGCCGCACTGCACGCTGTCGGCTATGTAGACTGCACCATGAAGATCACAAAGGGTTCTTATCTGCTGCAGGAATCCATCCTCGGCCACATGAATGCCGCCCACGCCCTGTATGCCTTCAATGATCACGCCGGCTATTTCAGGGCCATGAACCCTGAAGCAGTCCTCCAGTGCCTGTTGGTGATTGAAGGGCAGAAATATGATATTGTCCGTCTCGTTCACCGGTGCCACTATGTTGCGATTGTCTGTTGCGGCTACAGCGAGGGATGTCCGGCCATGAAAACCTTTCCGGAATGCCACGATCTTCTTGCGTCCGGTGTGGAACGAAGCGAGCTTCATGGCATTCTCGTTCGCTTCCGCGCCTGAGTTGCAGAGGAATAGCTGAAAGTCGCTTTTGCCGGAGACCTTACCGAGCTTGTCGGCGAGTTCCTGTTGCAACGGTATCCTTATGGAATTGCTGTAAAACCCTACTTTGTTGAGCTGGTCGGTTATGCGCTGGACATAGTGTGGATGGGTATGTCCGATGCTGATGACGGCATGCCCGCCATACATGTCAAGGTATTGGTTGCCTTGTTCATCCCACACGTGCGAACCTTTCGCCCGGACAATGGTGATGTCGTTGATGGGATATACGTCGAATAGTTTCATTTGATGGAAATTTACCGCGATCCGCGGGGCTAAAAATAATTCGCTTTGAGCCGTAGTCCTGTTGTTTCATCGATGTTGAACATGATGTTCATGTTTTGCACGGCTTGACCCGATGCTCCTTTCAGCAGGTTATCGATGGCTGAGTGCACGACAAGCATGTTTCCCGCCTTTTCCAACTGGATCAAGCAGTTGTTGGTGTTCACTGCTTGTTTGAGGAAGACCGGATCGTTGCTCATGTGCGTGAATGGATGGTCGTCGTAGAACCTTGCGTAGAGATCCTGGAGTTCTTGTAAATCGGCGTTGCAGCGCAGTTGTGAGCTGATGAATATGCCGCGGGTGAAATCCCCGCGCCAGGGTACGAAATGCACCTCTGCCTCTTTTTCGTGCTGGAGCTGGCGGATGGATGCGCCTATCTCGAGCATGTGCTGATGGGTGAGTGTCTTGTATGCCTGAATGTTATTGGCACGCCAGCTGAAATGCGAGGAAGCCGACAGGCTTTGTCCGGCCCCAGTGGAACCCGTGATGCCGGTCGTGTGCACCTGGTCCAGGAGTCCGGCGTTGGCCAGGGGCAGCAGGCCGAGTTGTATGGCAGTTGCGAAGCATCCCGGATTGGCGATATTGCGGGCATTTCGGATCTTGTCACGGTTCAGTTCAGGAAGGCCGTAGATGAAAGTCCTTTTGTCGGTGTTGTTGGTTCCCGGCAGGCGGAAGTCCTGAGACAAGTCGATGATGCGTATATGATCCGGGAGATCGTGTTCCAGGAGGAATTTGCGCGACTCGCCATGTCCGAGACATAGGAACAACACATCAATGTCATGTGTCAGGTTGTTGCTGAAGCGTATATCCGTTTGCCCGACAAGATCGTGATGCACCTTGTATAGGGGGTTTCCTGCGTTGCTTTTGCTATGAACGAAGGTGATCTCCGCGAGGGAATGGTTGAGCAGGACGCGGATCAGTTCACCTCCCGTGTATCCTGCACCACCGGCAATGCCTGTTCTGATATTAGCCATATGCTTTTTTCTTGTGAGGTTCAGGATTCGGAAGCGGGGTTGTTCACCGCATTCCATATCGCTGTCTGGTTGCCAAAGATCCTGCTGAATCCACGTACATCCTGCCCGCTGAATCCGGTATTCATTTCGCCGTACTTGCCGAATCTGCTGCTCATCAGATCGAATTCGGATTCAATGCCGATGATCTGGAAGCGGTAAGGCATCAATTGTACGAAGACCTTTCCTGTAACGTTTTGTTGCGATTGCAGCAGAAAGGCTTCTATGTCGCGCATGACAGGGTCTAAGATCTGTCCTTCATGGAGCCAGTTGCCATAGAACTGGGCAAGTGAGTCTTTCCATTGCAGTTGCCATTTTGTGAGGACATGTTTTTCCAGTGCGTGGTGCGATTTGAGGATCACCATGGGTGCTGCTGCCTCAAAGCCGACACGTCCTTTGATGCCAATGATGGTATCGCCCACGTGGATGTCGCGGCCGATGCCGTAAGGCGCTGCAAGTTGCTGCAGATGTGCGATGGCATCGGCAGGGTGGTTGAAATCGATGCCATTTACCCCATAGAGCTCCCCTTTTTCGAATCGCAGGACCACTTCTTCCTGTTCGTGTTTGGTCACCTGGGTCGGCCACGCCTCTTCCGGCAGCATCCCTTTGGACGAGAGTGTTTCTCTTCCGCCCACACTGGTTCCCCAAAGGCCTTTGTTGACGGAGTAGAGTGATTTGCTGAAATTCATGTCAATCCCCTTGCCTTTGAGGTATTCGATTTCTTGTTCACGACTCAGTTGCAGGTCTCGAATCGGAGTGATGATCTCCGTCTCCGGGATCATGATATGAAAGATCATGTCGAACCTTACCTGATCGTTACCCGCGCCTGTGCTGCCATGCGCCACGGCATCCGCTTTCAGCTTTTTTGCATGTGCTGCGATATGCAGGGCCTGGCTGAGTCGTTCAGCGCTGACACTGAGCGGATAGGTGTTGTTCTTCAGTACGTTTCCGTACACCAGAAACCGGATGATCCGATCGTAATAGTCTTTTACGGCATCGACTGTCGTATGCGATGTCACACCGAGGCGCCGTGCATGCTGTTCGACATCCACAAGTTCCGCTTCGGTGAACCCGCCGGTGTTGACGATGATGCTGTGCACTTCATACCCTTTATCCTCTGCCAGATATTTCACACAGTATGAAGTATCCAATCCTCCGCTGAATCCCAGTACTACTTTCTTTGACATATTGATAGATGTTCGGCTATAGATTGAAGAATAGGCTTATCAGTGACTTTGCAGGCTTGGTTCCTGGAGCCGGCTTTTCTTTTTTGAGGAAAGGCTGCAGGAATTTCCATTGCTTGAATCCGATCAGTCTTTCAAGGCCTTTCGCATTCTCTTTGAAGAATTCAGTGGTTTCTTCGGGTTCATAATGATCTTCCGGATCATAGAGCATCGCCGTGCACATGCAGTTTTTACGCTCCTTACTCATGAGGATCTCGTAGTTCACACAGCTTTTGCATCCTGCCCAGAACGCTTCGTCCTGGGTGAGTTCCGAATAAGTCACGGGCTCGTAGCCCAACTCTGAGTTGATCTTCATGACAGCGAGACCCGTCGTCAGTCCGAACAACTTAGCATTCGGGTATTTCTTCCTGCTGAGGGCGAAGATCTTTTTTTTGATCTTTTTCGCAAGCCCTCCCTTTCGGAATTTCGGTGAAACGATCAGTCCGGAGTTGGCGACATATTCTCCATGACTCCATGTCTCTATATAGCAGAAACCTGCCCATTGTCCGTCTTCCGACAGCGCGATCACGGCTTTCCCTTCGCGCATCTTTTCCCTAATGTATTCAGGGCTGCGTTTTGCGATACCGGTGCCCCTTGCTTTTGCCGACTCTTCCATTTCCAGGCAGATCGTCTCTGCAAAATGATAGTGCGACTCTTCGGCTATGAGGACCTGACAATTTTGTTGTTGCTGTTCCATTATGAATGCTGGTGAGATAGGGAATATGCAATACCGGAATGTCCGGATCAAGGTATGTTCCCCGTTTAACGGGGAGGTATAGTCCCGCTCTCTGAGCGGACCCTATGATGGGA
>CAJBPC010000064.1 GCA_903957405.1 uncultured bacterium
CGATGCCATCATCAGGCACAACCTCAGGAACTCGGTCTTTGTCGACATCACAGCCAGCGAGAAAGTGCCGGAAGTATATGAAAAACTGCTGCGTAGATCCATGTCGGTCGTGGCATGCAATAAGATCGCAGCATCATCAAAATACGAGCAGTACCGGAAACTGAAGGACCTTGCACAAGACTACAACTGCAGGTTCCTCTTCGAAACAAATGTCGGCGCAGGGCTGCCGGTGATAGGCACACTCAACGACCTGCTCGGCAGCGGCGACACCATCAACAGCATAGAGGCCGTTCTCAGCGGCACACTCAACTTCGTCTTCAATCACTACGATGGCAGCCGCGAGTTCTCGGAGGTTGTCAGACAAGCACAGGAGGAAGGATACACCGAACCCGATCCAAGGCTCGACCTCAGCGGTACCGATGTGATGCGCAAGATCATGATCCTTGCCCGGGAAGCCGGTGAAAAAATCGAAATGGATGACATCAAATGCAACTCCTTCCTGCCAGCCTCCTGCATGCAGGGAAGCGTGGAGGATTTCTACAAGGAGATGACGGCGCAGGAAGCACATTTCAAAGCCATCTACGACAAAGCCGCAGCCGCAGGGTGCAAGCTGAAGTTCGTGGCCTCCTTCAATGAGGGTAAAGCGGAGGTCGGCCTTCGGCATATCTCCCGCGAACACGATTTCTTCCACCTCTACGGCAAGGATAACATCGTGCTGTTCCAGACCAACAGATACCCTGACCAGCCCCTTGTCGTAAAGGGCGCAGGGGCGGGGGCGGAAGTCACGGCGAGCGGTGTATTTGCAGACATCATGCGGGCCACACTCCATTGATAAAATAAATATGAACACACAAAATAATCCGTCGTGTCCAAACGAATGAAGATCTCGGCACCCGCCACCGTCGCCAACCTCGTATGCGGCTTCGACATCCTCGGCCTGGCATTGGAAGACCCCTGCGACATCATGGAACTCGAATGCTCCGATGAACCCGGCCTGCGCATACGACACACCGACAACTATGCGTTACCGGTAGTACCGGAGCTTAATGTCGCGGGCGCGGCACTGCTGGCACTCATGGAGGAATTGCAGGAACCCGTCGGTTTCGACCTGACGATCACCAAGTGCATCAAGCCCGGCAGCGGCCTGGGATCCAGCGCAGCGAGTTCCGCAGGTGCCGTGGTCGCCGCCAACAAACTGCTCGGCGGAAGATTCTCGGGCATGGACCTCGTACGCTTCGCGATGAACGGAGAAAAAGTCGCTAGCGGTGTGAAACACGCCGATAACATCACACCCTGCATTTACGGCGGCGTCACGCTGATCCGCGCCATCCATCCGCTGGATATCGTCCAGCTGGAGGCTCCTCCGCTCCACGTGACGGTCATCCACCCGCAGATAGAAGTCCGCACCTCCGACGCAAGACAGATCCTGCGGAAAGAAGTGCAGCTCAAACAAGCCATCAGGCAATGGGGTAATATCGCCGGACTGGTGGCTGGCTTCATGAAGAAGGATTATGACCTCATCAGCCGCTCACTGGAAGATGTGATCATCGAACCCGTACGCAGCATCCTCATACCAGGATTCGCGGAGGTGAAGCAACGTTGCATCGATGCAGGGGCACTCGGCGGAGGAATATCCGGCAGCGGACCTTCCATCTTCATGCTGAACAGGGATGAAGAAACCGCACGAAAAGTGGAAGCCATCATGAAAGATGTCTATGAAAAAATCGGAATCGACTACAAGACCTATGTCACAAAGGTCAATATGGAAGGCGTGAAGGAAATTCGCGATTGATACATGTCAACGGGGTGCGGACACCCCCTAAAATCAGCATCTGAAAGATGAGATATTACAGCCTTGGGAGACGATCCCCCGATGTGGACTTCAGAACGGCGACGATGCAGGGACAGGCGCCGGACAAAGGATTGTATTTTCCGGAAAGCATTCCCGCCTGGGACAAAACGTTCATTGAATCCTTCGCAGATCTGGACCGCGAAGCACTCGGCTTCAGGGTGATGAGTCCTTTTGTGGGAGACTGCATCCCGGAGGATATCTTACATCGCATCGTCAGGGAGACACTGTCATTTGACATTCCCCTCGTGCCGGTGACAGATGATATCAGCAGCCTGGAACTCTTTCATGGTCCCACATTGGCATTCAAGGATGTGGGTGCAAGGTTCATGAGCCGCTGCCTCGGTTACTTCGCCAGAGATAAAGGCGAAAAGATCGTGGTGCTTGTCGCCACCAGCGGGGATACGGGCGGAGCCGTCGCCAACGGGTTTTATGGCGTCCCAGGCGTGGAGGTCGTGATCCTATATCCCTCCGGCAAGGTGAGCACTGTACAGGAAAAACAACTCACCACATTGGGCCGGAATATCCACGCACTTGAAGTATCCGGGAATTTCGATGACTGCCAGCGTATGGTCAAATCGGCATTCGCAGATACGGTGCTGACAGAAAAGATCTTCCTCACCTCAGCCAACTCGATCAACGTCGCGCGATGGCTGCCACAGCAACTCTACTACCTGCTCGCATGGCAGCAATGGCAGGATAAATCCGCCCCCCCGGTCATCGCTGTCCCAAGCGGGAACTTCGGTAATATTTGCGCTGGCATGATGGCATGGCGCTCCGGACTCCCAGTTGCCCATTTCATCGCTGCCTGCAATGCAAACGATACCGTCCACAGATTCATGAAGGGTGAGGGATACGCACCGAATCAGGCCATCCCCACCCTGTCGAATGCCATGGATGTGGCCGACCCAAGCAATTTCGTGCGCATTTTGGAGATCTTCAACCATGGCAGGCCACCGCTGGGCGATATGCTCAGCAGCACAAGCATCAGTGATGACGAAACCTCGTCGACGA
>CAJBPC010000065.1 GCA_903957405.1 uncultured bacterium
GACCCATTGCCCGGAATGTGGTGATGCGCTCTTCCGACCCGAGCAGGAAGCCGTATGGAGATGCCCGAATATGAACTGCAAGGCACAGGTGCTGGAACGCATCATTCACTTCACCAGCAAGGATGCCATGGACATTCGTGGTCTTGGAGAAGCGAATATTCGAAAATTCCATGATATGGGTTGGTTGATCAACATCCCATCCATTTATGAACTACCCTATGACAAGATGCGGGAACTAGATGGTATGGGGGAAAAATCCGTCACGAACCTGCGCGATGCCATTGAAAAATCTAAAACACAACCCCTTCACCGCCTCATTACGGCGCTGGGCATACGTTATGTGGGCGAAACGACAGCCAAAGCACTGGCACAACACACTCAACACCTGACCAACCTCCGAACAAGAACACGGGAAGAATTATTGCTGATCGATGACGTAGGTGTAAAAGTTGCCGAGAGTATTTTTGAATTCTTCCGAAATGAGGACAATATCAAGATGCTGGAGAAACTGGAATCCCTTGGACTTCAATTGAAAAGCAATAAATCAACACCTGCAAGTGGAAGCTTTTCTGGCAAGACATTTCTGTTCACGGGCACCATGGAAAGGATGAAACGATCAGAAGGGGAAGCATTGGTCGAACAAAATGGAGGGAAACTGCTGTCCGGCGTCAGCAGCAAATTGGATTTCCTGATTGTGGGTACAGATGCGGGGTCTAAACTCGAGAAAGCAAAAAAGATCAATACCATTCACATCATCGATGAAGAGACTTTCATGAAAATGGCCGGTTTTCAGGAAAAAACAAACTGACAAACTTACCTGAAAAAGTCTATAAAAGCCGGATAGAAAAAATATTTTAGAATAAAATGCAGCTATTATATTATATTACGCGAGTTTAAACGTCTGCAATATGATAAAGAAAATAGCAGGTGAAGTGTGGAAACCATTGCAGTTCCCGGGTTGGAAAGACTTGCGTAAAAAATACGCCGTTTCAAGCCACGGTAGGATTGCATCTTACATTGAGGAGATACATAGCGACGGAAAGCTGCTCAGTGGATCCATTACGACAGGTTACAAGAGCCTGAATCTCCACCGACCGAATAGTAAGGGGACGATCTATGTGCACCGCGAGGTGGCCAAGCTTTTTCTCAAGAAAAGTTCACCTAAGCAAAAGTTCGTGGTTCACATCAACCACGATAAACTCGATAACAGATCATCCAATTTGAGATGGGCCAACCAGGTAGAGGTATCCAAGCACCAGCAGAAATCTCCGTCGAAAATCGCATATAAAGCCGTCCAGGCCGCCCGGTCGAAAGGGCTGAAGTTGAATATCACCCAAGTAAAAGCGATCAAAAAAACACTGGGAGACCCCAGACGCAAACTCACCTATAAGCAACTGGCTGAAAAATACAATGTGAGTGAGATGACCCTTTACCGCATCAGGAGCGGAGAGAACTGGGGCAGGATATGAGCATTGCATTCCTTTCTGTCTTCACTACCTTGCAGTCAAAGGAAACCAGATGCTCCGCTCTTCTACCCTTGCATTTCTGAAGAATCTCGAAAAGAACAACGATAAATCCTGGTTCGATGCAAATCGAAGTGGTTATGAGTTCGCGAAATCGGATTACGAGGCATTCATCAATGCCCTGCTTGATTCACTCTCCCAATCAGATGATTCTATCGCATCGCTGACCGCAAAATCCTGCATGTTTCGCATCAACAGGGATGTCCGTTTCTCAAAGAATAAACAACCTTACAAAAATAATTTCGGGGCTTCGATGAACAAAGGCGGAAAGAAATCCCTTTTGGCAGGTTATTATTTTCACCTGGAGCCCGGAGCGTCATTCGTTGGCGGGGGACTATGGATGCCCCTGGGCCCCGAACTTGCTAAAGTGAGACAAGAAATCGACTATTGTTTCGATGAATTCAAAAAAATCGTCTCGAACCCCGCATTCCGAAAACACTTCGGAACAATGTACGATGGTGCGGATGCGACACTGAAAAGGTTGCCGAAGGGGTACGAAGCCGGAAATCCCGCAGAAGAATTTCTGAAATTGAAAAGTTTCATTGCGATGAAACCCCTCACCGACGAAGATGTGCTATCCCCCGGTCTGCTGAAAGCATCGGTGCAGGCCCTGCAGGCGCTGCAACCGATACTTCATTTCATTAACCGTGCACTCGCTGATTAATGCCACATCAAATTATTGATCAGAGCATACCCTTGGCTGCCAGATATTCTGCGATCTGAATGGCATTCGTGGCCGCGCCCTTCCGAAGGTTGTCCGACACTATCCAAAGGTTGATCGTATTGGGCTGAGACTCGTCCCGGCGAATCCGTCCTACGAATGTTTCATCCTTTTCATGGGCATCCATCGGCATCGGATATTGCTGCTTCGATGGCTCATCAACAACGACCAATCCGGGAGCATTACTGAGTATTTCCCTGACGGTTTGGAGGTCGAAATCATGCTCGAATTCAATATTCACACTTTCGCTGTGGCCCCCCATGACCGGTATGCGTACCGTCGTTGCGGTCACCCGGATCGAATCGTCTCCCATGATCTTCTTGGTTTCGTTGGTCATTTTCATTTCTTCCTTGGTATAGCCGTTGTCAAGAAAAACATCAATCTGGGGGATGACATTCAGATCGATGGGATATGGATAGGCCATAGGATACGCATCAAGAGAGCCTTCAACGGCCTTCTTCCTTTCTCCCATGAGTTGGTCCACGGCTTTTTTCCCTGTACCGGTGACACTTTGATAGGTGGAAACCACCACCCGTTTGATGCCATATCGTTTGTGCAGCGGGTTCAATACCACGACCATCTGGATGGTGGAACAGTTTGGATTCGCAATGATCTTGTCATCTGTCGTGAGCGTATGCGCGTTAATTTCAGGCACCACGAGTTTTTTTGTCGGGTCCATCCGCCAGGCTGAGGAATTATCAATCACCGTGATACCGGCTTCAGCGAATTTAGGTGCCAGTTCCAGCGAAGTAATTCCGCCGGCAGAGAAAAGTGCCACATTCGGTTTTGCTGCGATGGCATCCGCAAAGCTTACGACCTTGTAGGCCTTGCCTTTGAAATGTACTTCCTTGCCGACGGATCGCGCCGATGCCACCGGTATCAGCTCATCAACCGGAAAATTCCTTTCTTCCAGGATCTGTAACATTTTGGTGCCGACCAGTCCGGTGGCGCCTACGACTGCAACTTTCATGATACTGTTTGCTTTTTTCCCTTTCGGGGGTTTAAATGATCTTTCCTGCTATGGTTTAAAAAAAGAAGCCTCCCGGTTCCGGAAGGCTTCGACATATTTGAATACATACAAAAAGTCCTATCCTTCCACGTTCGCGGAATGTTTATTGGCCTTTTTAATCTGTTTTTTTATGTTCATGATCGAGGGACAAATGTATGCTTGAAAGTTTTTTCATCCAAAAAATTGTTGATCTGCACTTTGAAACACCCTTTCCGAAATCGTAGTTTGCCTTGATGAAATTTCAAATGACAGGACTGGCTTTGCTGATGGCAGGGTGCATGATGGCACAAACAACGGAACGATACGATGTCTTGATTACAGAGATCTTTGCCGACCCGTTGCCGGTCGTTGGGCTTCCTGGCAGCGAATACATAGAATTGAAAAACAGATCTGGGAGGATCATTAACCTCGACAAATGGCGCCTCACGGATGGCAGCAGCACCGCACAGATCTCCGGAACGCAGCTGCTCCAGCCTGATAGTCAGGTGATCGTATGTTCCAGATCACAAGCTGCGGATTTTACGGGATGGGGAAGGGTGATCGGAGTGTCATCATTCCCTTCACTTGACAATGGCAACGACCAACTGGTGCTGCTGTCTCCAGAAGGCAGGACGATTCACGCCGTTGCCTATGATCTCAGCTGGTATCAAAATGTCCTCAAATCGGAGGGTGGATGGTCGTTGGAGATGATAGACACGGGTCTTCCGTGCCATGCTTCTGAAAACTGGTCCGCCAGTACCGATCCGTCAGGCGGCAGTCCTGGTCGGCCAAACAGCATCCGTGGCAATCGCTCCGATCTGCAATCTCCCCGGCTGCTGCGCAGTTTCACAAAAGACAGCCTGACGATCGTTGCGGTTTTCAGCGAACCGCTCGACAGCCTGACGGCAAGTTCATCCGGACGCTACGCAATGGACCACGATATGGGAAATCCTGCCGCTGCGGAGCCTGTCACTCCCATATTCGATAAAGTGATTTTGAAGTTCTCAAAACCCATGCAGGAGCGAACGATCTACACCCTCAACGTGAATGGTGTTCGGGACTGTGCAGGCAATGCGATGGCGCTATCGGAAGAAACCAATGCCGGGTTACCCAGGCCGGCAGCGCCAGGCCAATTGCGCATCAACGAGGTCATGTTCAACCCCCGGAGTGGAGGTACGGATCACATCGAACTGCTGAATGCAGGTCCGGGCATCATCGATGCATCTAAACTGTTCCTTGCAAACCGAAACGCATCGAACATCTTATCCAATCTTAAAAGATGCCGTGAAGAACCCTTTCTGATTTTTCCGGGTGACCATCCGA
>CAJBPC010000066.1 GCA_903957405.1 uncultured bacterium
GGTGAAAATCGGACCGGTTCAAAGTACACATTGGGGGCGGCCCAAAGAGAGGGTGAAAAAATCATAAACTTGGAATACACTTCCGGAAACAAAAGACCGGCATAAATACTGATGAGGCCGCCCATACTGCTGCCCCCGATACCGGTATGCGCCCGGTCTGCCATCGTTCTAAAATGGTCATCAATATGTGGTTTGAGCGTTTGGGCGAGGAATTGAGCATAGTCCATTCCCAATCCCTCACCCCATTGTTGGGTGTTGTAGGGAGAAAACTCCTGAATTCGATCTCGTCCACCATGGTCTATTGCGACAACAATAAAACCTCCTTTGCCAGCTTGTGCCAGCTTAGTCAGCTGCATGTCCACCCCCCAAGTACCAAACGGGGCGTTGTTGTCAAACAGATTTTGTCCATCTTGTAGGTATAACACCGGGTATCGCTTATCGGACGCATGATAGTCCCACGGCAGGAGCACGGAAATACGGCGTTTCCGCTGGAGTTGGGGTACATTGAATTGATGGGAAACGATTTGAATATCTGGGTAGTACTGAGGATCGTGCTTGGCGCTGAGGTGTTTCCATTGGTGTACCACATCGTTCACTTTTCCCTGTAACGATTCCATGCGCCTGTTGGAACGGGGGCAACCATCGGCTGCTAACTCCTCGGCCTCCCACCCCCCTTTTGCGTATTTATATTCAAAAGTTTCAAAGGTTGTAGGTGCTGCCGAAAAAGTATATTCGTAGTGACCGTCCTTGACTTTTTGCATCTTGAAACGCTCATCACGGGTAGCCCAATCGTTGAAACTACCGGTGAGAAACACTGGCCGAACATCGTCATTGGGGGTGAATAACGCCAGTGTTAAGGATGTTTTTATCAACGGTGACATGGTAGATACAGAAAAAATATGCAAATTTTGTTCACGATATCATGTACCAGCAGAAGCGGTGGTTGAGGTTAATCTCGAAATTTATCCAGCAAGTGCGCCAATTCTAAGAGTTCTGCATCAGACATTTTGCCACCAGGCCCTTCTTTGGCTTTGGTTGTTGCCGGCAGCTCGATCTCCTCCAGCATTTTTCTGCCGGATTCAGAGATGTTGACCACCACCATTCTACGGTCAGAACCATGTGGTACACGTTCAATGTGCCCGCTGATACGCAATTTCTCAACCAAGCGACTCACGTTGCTGCTGCGATCGAGCATGCGACCTTTGATATCCAAGACGGAAAGCCCCTTTGGGTAACTGCCCTTGAGTATCCGCAGGATGTTGTACTGCGGGTTTGTAAGCCCATAAGGCCTAAGACTTCTGGAGATGATACAATCCAGCCAACTAGCTGTGAACAAAATGTTCACAATAGCACGTTGGCGGGGTTGCATGAACTTTGTGTTCTTTATTTCAGCTTCCAATTTCATGATATAAAACTAAATGTTGTGACATTTAAACAGCATAAAATAAGGAATGTTCATCGGCGCGGTTTGGATAGGCGTCTATCTATGACGCATTCAAACTGTTTTTTTTCAGGTGTTCGCACAACTGTTCCCCAATCAAACGGTGTCCTTCCTTGAGCCAAGAAATACGGACATTGGGTAGCCCTTCAAATAATTTTTTTATAGTTTTTTGGGTCAACATGGGATCATTCAGTCCGATATATACGTCGGTGCTTAGATGACTTTCTCTTAGA
>CAJBPC010000067.1 GCA_903957405.1 uncultured bacterium
CAATAAGTTTACGGATGATGAACGGCTTGAAAAGCTCCGCCGCCATGTCCTTTGGAAGACCGCACTCATGCAGCTTCAGCTCCGGACCGACAACAATCACCGAACGACCGGAATAATCAACACGCTTACCCAAAAGGTTCTGGCGGAAACGACCTTGCTTGCCCTTGAGGACATCACTCAGAGATTTCAACGCACGACCACCCTCTGCCTTGACGGCATTGGACTTCCGACTATTATCAAACAGTGAATCAATGGCCTCCTGAAGCATCCGCTTCTCGTTCCGAAGAATCACCTCAGGGGCTTTGATGTCCACCAAACGCTTCAAACGATTGTTGCGGATGATGACCCTCCGGTAAAGATCGTTCAGATCCGATGAAGCAAAACGTCCGCCATCCAAGGGAACGAGTGGACGCAACTCAGGTGGGATGACGGGAATGTATTTCATGACCATCCACTCGGGACGGTTGATGATCCTGGTATTCGCGTCCCGGAATGACTCCACAACACTCAAACGCTTCAATGCATCCGCCTTGCGCTGCTGCGACGTCTCATTCATCGCAGCCTTGCGGAGGTCATAACTCAGCGCATCCAGATCGATTCGCAACAACATCGCATGAACCGCCTCAGCACCCATCTTCGCAATGAACTTATTCGGATCCGTATCGGTCAAAAGCTGGTTGTCCTTTGGCAAGGCATCCAGTATGTCCAGATATTCCTCCTCCGTGAGAAGATCCCCGGGATTCTGCCCCTTGTCGGCACGGATACCTGACTGTATAACGACATAACGCTCGTAATAAATGATAGTCTCCAATTTCTTGGAACTCACACCCAACAAGTAACCGATCTTGTTCGGAAGACTCTTGAAATACCAAATATGCACCACCGGCACCACTAAGGTGATATGACCCATCCGCTCCCGACGAACCTTCTTCTCGGTTACTTCCACACCACAACGGTCACAGACAATCCCCTTGTAACGGATCCTCTTGTACTTACCGCAGGCACACTCGTAATCCTTCACCGGACCGAAGATCCGCTCACAAAACAGACCATCCCGCTCGGGCTTGTAGGTTCTGTAGTTGATGGTCTCAGGCTTCAACACCTCGCCATATGACCGCTCCAGGATCGAATCCGGAGAGGCAAGGCTGATGGTGATCTTTGAAAAACTGGCTTTGGGGCGGTTTTCTTTCTTGATAGCCATATTCAAAATAAGGGTTTATTGTGGACCAATGCAAAAATCCTGCCTGCATTAGCTTTTCTTGCCATTTCGACGAAAACACAACCGATTGTTAATCAATTAGTTGGAAAGGTCACTGACAGAAAAGATGCTGACATACCTAAATTAAGGACGGCAAAGGTACAGAAAAACTGCATAATCTCCATAACATTTATCCTTGTAAGAAACCAACGGCAGATACCCGACCAAAAGCATGGTCATCACAGGCCTGTGGTCGACCGAAGCTTCCTTTTTATCATCAACAGGTACCGCTCTCGGATCACATCCTGCACCGGGATGTCGCGTATCCGGCTTTCAAGCCAGGAGATGAAGTCGAGGTACATGAAAGAACGCCGCTCCTGCGGATCCATTTCGAATTTCCGCAACTTGTCGCGAAGTGTCCGAAAATCGGGCTTCAGCTCCCTCGGGTCCTTGTGGAATGTCCGCTGCAGAAAACCCAAGATCTCCTTCTCCACCACACTCAGGTTCTTCATCTTGATCATGAACCGATAGACGGATTTGATCAAGGATTCAAGGATGGCGTAGTTGCCGAGTTCGTAATGGGCGATCAAATGAAGTAGACGGGCATAGCACTGAAGGTCCACCCGGAGGTCGGCCTTCCAGTGGATGATGCGATTGAGGAATTCAATGGTCCTGTCAAGGTCGCCGCTCCCGAAATACAAACAGGCGATCTTATAATAGAATATCAACACACGATGCCGGTCCAGCTGCAGCGAGAATGCTTCCAGATTCTCCTCTATGACCGGCACCAGCTTCAGACCCTGCGTAAACGTGCCCTCCATGAAATGCCTGTTGATCTTTGCGATGTACAAATACACGAAGGTCTGCACATGATTGTTGCCGTTGACAGTCCCCTCCTTCGACGCATAAAAATGCTCGAAATCATGCAGGCACTCCATGAACTTCTCATGATTCATCAGCATGAAATGCGCATTCAGCAGATTATGCATGCCCTTGATGTACTGCTGCGCCTCGACCTTTCGCATGTATGGCTCGCGGGTGAAAAGATCCACCCAGCGCTGGCTGCTCTTGTAATACAGCAGGAGATCCTGAAGGATGAACCCATACCAGGCCTGACTCTGGAAATAATACAAGCGCTCGTAGAAACCCGTGTACTTGGCCGCATCGGCAGGAAGGTTTTTCAGGAAAAACATCCGCACGGAAGACTCCTCAGACTTGTTCCGCGCATGCCCCACCCTGATATACCAGCCATAGAGCTGCAACGAAAGATTGCTCAGCCGGCCAACCATCACCAGCCGGTCGTTCAACTCATCGACCTCCTTCGCCAAATGCTCCGCCCTGTTCTCGAAACTCCGGGTGATATGCATCGATTCGATCTTCTTCTCGAAGAACAACGCCTGCAACAA
>CAJBPC010000068.1 GCA_903957405.1 uncultured bacterium
GAAAAAAAGCTACTTTTGCACTCTTTATGAATGTGAGAAATTTCATCGTACTTTTCCTGGCGGTTTTTGTTTTCGCTTCCTGCTCCAAGTACAGTAAGGTTCTTAAAAGCAAGGACTATGAGTACAAGCTGAAGATGGCTGAACAGTATTACGCGAAAAAGAAATATCGCCAGTCACAGACACTTTTTGAGGAATTGTTTCCGATATACAAAGGTTCACCTCAATTTGAGGATCTGTACTATAAGTATGCCTATTGTCATTATTACAATCTGGATTACTTGAATGCGGAGAATCTCTTCAAAGGGTTCCTTGAAGTGTTCGCCAATAGCCCGCGCGCAGAGGAAGTCGAGTATATGCAGGGATATTGTTATTACAAGCAGTCCCCTAAACCGGAATTGGACCAGACAAACACGATCAGGGCGATGGGGATGATGCAAGTCTTTATCAATACCCATCCGGGATCGGAACGAAATAAAGAAGCGGAAGATATTATTCTGAAGTGTAACGAAAAACTGGAAAAAAAGGAATTTTCATCCGCTCAGCTTTATTACGATATTGGTCAGTTCAGAGCAGCAGCATTGGCATACGGTACTTTGATAGACAATTATCCCGACTCGCCGAGATCTGATGAATACAAATTGATGGCCATCAAATCATTTTACCGCTTTGCTCTTTTGAGTGTGGAAGAGAAGCAGACAGAACGATATCAAAAAGTCATCACAGAAGTTCAAGACTTCCAGGATCGTTTTCCGGAGAGCAAGTTGCTTAAAGAAGCAGAACGTTTTTTATCATTATCACAGAATAACATAAAAGATCTATCCAAATGAGCAGATTAAGACGTCAAATAGGCAATGGTCTGAGTAATGTCGTGGATACCAAGGACACCAATAAGATCAAGTTGAAGACCGGAAACATCTATGAATCAATTGCGGTCATATCCAAACGTGCGAACCAGATCAATATCTCCCTGAAGGAAGAACTGCATAATAAACTTGAGGAGTTCGCGAGCCATACTGACAGTCTGGAAGAGATCCATGAAAATAAAGAGCAGATAGAGATCTCGAAGGCATATGAAAAAATGCCCAACCCTGCTTTGCTGGCGACACAGGAATTCATGGAGGACAAGGTTTATTTCCGCCGAAATGAAGAAGATCTTTTCAGCTGATCAACAGCGATCATTTGAATAACTCATATAGAAAAAGGCGGCAATCTTATAAATTGTCGCCTTCTTTTTTTAAAAAGCCACCCACATAAATTAATGTCCTGCATCATGCTTTCTGGGAAAAAAATACTCGTGGGCGTAAGCGGCAGCATTGCTTCATATAAATCTGCAATACTGGTGCGTCAGTTGATAAAATCTGGCGCTGAGGTGCAAGTAGTCATGACCCCAGCTGCTACCGAGTTCATCAGTCCGCTGACATTGGGGACCTTATCTCGAAAGCCTGCCATCGTATCTCTTTTTGAGGGAAGTCAGTGGTCAGATCATGTCAGGCTTGGCAGATGGGCTGATTGTATGCTGATCGCACCATTGAGTTGCAATACCCTTTCCAAAATGGCTTCGGGGGCCTGTGATAATTTGCTGATGGCCGTGTATCTCTCCGCCACATGTCCCGTACTTGTTGCGCCTGCAATGGATGAAGATATGTGGAAACACCCTTCCACCATCTTAAATTTGGAAAAAATCAGGTCATTTGGCAATCAGGTCATACCCGTGGATAACGGAGAGCTTGCCAGTGGACTTTTTGGCGAAGGCAGGATGGCAGAGCCGGAAAAGATCGTACTCGATCTGCAGAATTTGCTCGCAAGCACGAATGAGTTGCAAGGCAGGATCGCCATCGTCACAGCGGGTCCTACTTATGAAGCCATCGATCCTGTTCGGTTTATCGGCAATCATTCCAGTGGTAAAATGGGTATTGCATTGGCTAGGTCGTTGCATAGGCACGGTGCACAGGTGCACCTGATTCTGGGACCGGTATCTGATGTCCCGCCTTTACATGGTATCGATGTGCGGCATGTTAGGTCAGCTGATGAAATGTTTGAGCAGTGCGTCGGTCTTTTCCCGACATCAGATATCGCGGTCATGGCTGCCGCTGTTGCAGATTACAAACCCGTTACATCTGCGACTGATAAGATCAAGAAAAAGGAAGAGGATTGGACACTCCACTTTACCCGTACACCCGATATCTTGAAAACCCTCGGCAGTATCAAGAAACCCGGACAATATTTGGTTGGATTCGCATTGGAAACGGATACGGGACACAAATATGCATCGGAAAAATTGCAGTCAAAGAATGCGGATCTGATCGTATTGAATTCACTGCAGGACGCCGGTGCAGGATTTGGTCACAACACCAATAAGATTACCATATTCGATCGAAAGGGCGGGATACACCCTTTCGCGTTGAAATCAAAAGACGTGGTAGCTGATGATATCGTAAAACTCATCATCCGTAACACACATGAATAGATATACGATCATTGCCGTTTTATCCTTTCTGATGTTTCGTCCGGGACAAATTCATGGACAGGAATTGAATGCGAAGGTCACTGTTTTATATAGCCAGGTGAGCAGTACGGTTGACCGAAAGGTTTTTCAGACCCTGCAGGCCGCACTCAATAATTTTATCAATAAGCGGAAATGGACGACGGATGTTTTCGACCCACAGGAAAGGATCGATTGTAGTTTCCTTTTAAATCTTCAGTCAGTACAGGACCAGAATGTTTTCCAGGCGACCCTTACCGTGCAAGCGGCCAGGCCGGTGTATAATACCACATATCTGTCTCCCCTTATCAATTTTCAGGACAATGACTTTACTTTCCGGTATGTCGAATTCCAGCCGATTGAATTCAACGAGAACCGCGTGGCAGGTACGGAGCCTTTGGCAGCTAATCTGACAGCGGTACTCGCCTATTATGTGAATCTGATCCTTGGGCTTGATTTTGATTCCTATGCACCACGGGGCGGGGACAGTTATTTTCAAAAAGCCCTCAACATCGTCAATAGCGC
Organism: uncultured bacterium; assembly: GCA_903957405.1. Classification (GTDB taxonomy): domain Bacteria; phylum Bacteroidota; class Bacteroidia; order Chitinophagales; family Chitinophagaceae; genus Pollutibacter. The sequence goes on from CAJBPC010000068.1 coordinate 3,008, forward strand.
TCCTGACGGTAGAGGTATCAGTGGGTGGAAGCCTTTCGACGGCCAAAGGAACCGGTATTGGCTGTCTGAAAATTTCATGAATAGTCGTTATACCATGATACATGATGCGTATTACACGTATTACCGTCAGGGTATGGACAAAATGTATGAGAATGAAAAGGACACCCGAGAACAAATGATGAACGTGCTGAACATGCTGAATACAGTGCAAACGGCTACGCCTAACCTCATGGTCATACCTTTTTTTTTCCAAGGGAAGTCTGATGAGATCATACGGATCTTCAAGAAGTCAGACATCCAGCAGAAGCAGCGGGCAGCGGAGTTGTTGCAGAAACTGGATATCACGAACGCCGCCAAGTATAAGTCGGAATTGAAATGAGTAAATCTGTTTGTTTTTTCCTGCTTCTTGCCTTTCATTGGCTGCTATCATGCAACCCGTATGATCGTATACCGGCGGACGTCATAGGAAAAGAGAAGATGGGTCGCATATTGTTTGAGATAGGCATGGCCGAAGGGCACATGGAGACTTATTATTTCTCGGATTCTTCTCGGAACAGGGATTCCTTGCTTAAGACGGAACTTGAAAAGGTATTGACCATCCATAAGGTCTCCCAGCCAGAATTCACACGCAGCTATGCATTTTATCAAAGCCGTCCGCATATTTTAAAAGAAGTTGTAGACAGCATGCAGGTGCATGCACAACGAAATCAGCAGAAGATTTTTCTCAAGCGACCCGGATTGAAAGTTGAATGATCATTTACCATCAATAAGAAAAGACATGTTTCTCAGTGCCGATGATCTAAAGCTGGCCTATGGTGTGGATATGCAGATTGCGCGTTGTTATGTTGACCGCGAAGTACCGCATCTGAATGCTTATTGGGAGAAGCGCCATTTATACATGCCACCGGTGATAGGTTATTATTTCATGCCTGTGTTCTCGGATCTCGCGTTCCGTGTAGGGGTACCCAAGTCTGAATTGCTGTCAGATGCATATTTAGTTCTTGCGGAGCGCATTTTAGACAGTGCGGCACGA
>CAJBPC010000069.1 GCA_903957405.1 uncultured bacterium
GCTGACGGGCACCGTGATGGGCACCCTGGATGACGTCAGGAATCACAGCGAGATGATTTCAGTGATACAGGGTTTTTGCGGACGCTTTATCCTCAACACAGTCCCTACGGGTGTGGAGGTATGCCTGTCCATGCATCACGGCGGACCGTTTCCCGCATCTACCGACAGCCGATTCACGTCAGTGGGTGCAGATGGTATCAGGCGGTTCTCGCGGCCGATCGCATGGCAGAACTGGCCGAATGAACTGCTTCCGGATGAGTTGAAGAACTATAATCCCCTGAGCATGATGAGGACCGTGAACAATGAACCATCAACGGGTATCATCGAGGGATGAAATCAATGGATGGAGTGAGGTTTCCGGTTGCTTGCGTGGGCTGCATCACGCCATCTGAACAGACAGCTTATCTTCTCGGTTATGGATGACCGTAAAGTAGAGTGCGACGACCATCGACAGGCCCAGATAGGCTGCCACCAGCCCACCGGCACCCGGCAGCAATGAGGCGGCTCCGAACCAGTCACCGCCCTGTGCATAGAGGAGATATGCGGCGAAGAGGTTTCGGACGGATTCCCAGAAGATGGCAGATGGATTCCTGTCCATCAAGTCCGTGATGGCGTATACCGTCAGAAAGATGAAAGCTCCGTACTGGAATATGCCGGGCATCCCGATATCAGCGAGGTTTCCTAAGAACCAGGAGATGAAAGCCAATATGAACAAGAGTTGCACCCAGCACCAAACATGGAAAGAAGCACTCGCCCGGGTGTCATACTTTTCGAAATCATAGACATTGTCGATCTTTTCAAGCGGAAAGCGTTCAAGCACGTCCTCCGGTCTCCATCCGGTAGGCATGAACCAGATCCTGAATTTATCCCGCAGGTCTTGAGCATGCCAGGCATCCTTCGTCAGCTGCCAGGCATGCTGAAAATTTATCCGGATCGGATTCCAGGTCCTGACAGGCACCGTTATCCCGTAGACAGGCGGGATGTCTTTTCGTTCCTCCTGGAAGGTGCCGAATAGCTTGTCCCAGATGATGAATATCTGGCTGAAATTCCTGTCGATGTACTCCGGGTTGATGGCGTGATGCACCCGGTGATGCGATGGTGTGACCAAGACATGCTCAAGCAAGCCCAGCTTTCCGATATGGCGGGTATGGTACCAGAATTGTGCAAAGAGATGCAGGGGTGCGACAACGGCAATCACCTGTGCCGGAACACCCAAGAAGGCGGCCGGCAGGAGGAAGAAAGTGAAGATGCGAAAGAAAACGGAGATGCTCTGACGCAATGCACAGGCAAGGTTGAATTCCTCGCTGCTGTGGTGGATGATGTGGTTATTCCAGAAGATATTGTATCGATGAGCGATGCGATGGATCCAGTATCCGGAAAAGTCGAGGGCCATGAACGCGATGAAGTATGTCCAAAAACCCGAATCAACATGAAATACCGCCAAGTGCTTCAGCATCCACCCGTAGGAAATGATCACAACACTCAGTCCGAGGACATCCTTGGTGACGTTCGTGATGCCTGAGCTCAGGCTCGAGATCATGTCAAGGTTCCTGACCGTATCATTTCCCTTGTACCAGCCGTACCATTTTTCAATAAGAACGAATACTAAGAATGTCGGTATGGCTATGAGAAGAATCTTGCCGTAGGTTTCCATGGTAAAAACAGGTTTTGTCTTAGATCGTAATCGATAAAGATAACAATCTTTTAAAAAAAGTAAATTAACAATATCCAAGGAGAAAAATCATTACGATTCAAGAGAAAAACTCATAGGAAACAGGCATTAAGAAGAGTGAAGTTGCAGGATGAAGAAAACAAGCCAAACTTACCATGTATTCAACCATGCAAACGGATCAGAAAATATTTTTCAAGAGGGAAGGAATTACCACTATTTCATGAGCCGCTACTTTGAGTTTGTGAGCACAGCGGTGGATCTTGAAGCATATTGTCTGATGCCTAATCATTTTCATTTTGCAATAAGTATCCCATGCATCGAGGAGCTGTCAATCAGGGATGAAAAATTTACTGGAATGTCGGATGAGGAAGCTGCTAAGAAGATTGCGAAACAGTTCTCCAATCTGTTCAGCAGCTATACCCAGTCATTCAACAAGATTTATGGGAGGATGGGAAGCATGTTTCGCCCAAACATGCGTTGGAAACCTGTCGATGATGAGGCCGGATTTTGCAAACTGGTACATTATATCCATTGTAATCCGGTCCATCATGGTTTTGTAAAAGATCTTGAAGACTGGCCGCATTGTTCATTCCCCTACTATAAGAACATGGCGAAATCGGAAAGACCTAACAACGCAGTGCTAAAGGCTTTCGGCGGCTATGACGCATTCATGAGATACCATAGGCAACCGATACAGTTAAAGCTCCCCGATCTATCAGAAGAGCGGATCATGATGAAACTCCAGTTCGAGAAGAAAAAGATGATCCCGAAATCCATGACTCCCTGATTGATGTCTTCTGATAAAAACGACAGTTGAAAATTACCTAGACAACAAGAATCTGCTATTCAAAAGTAACTTTTGGAGAGTGGGGGGA
>CAJBPC010000070.1 GCA_903957405.1 uncultured bacterium
AAACTGAAAAAACCAAAACACATCGCAATCGCCGGAAACATCGGCGCGGGAAAGACAACCCTCACGGAGATGCTGAGCAAGCACTACCGCTGGATCCCTCATTTCGAGGATGTGGACCAGAACCCCTACCTTTTTGACTTCTATGAAGACATGCCCCGGTGGAGTTTCAATCTGCAGATATTCTTCCTCAACAGCAGGCTCACACAGCTGCTGGAGATCTCCAGGGGAACAGAGACGGTCATACAGGACCGCACCATCTATGAGGATGCACACATCTTCGCACCGAACCTGCATGAGATGGGACTGATGAGCAAACGCGACTACGAGAACTATTTCGATTTCTTCCAGACCCTCAAGCAGATGGTGCAACCGCCTGACCTGTTGATCTACCTGCAGGCATCCGTGCCGACGCTCGTGGGGCAGATACAGAAACGCGGCAGGGAATATGAGGAGAACATCCGACTGGATTACCTGAAGCGCCTGAATGAATTTTACAACAAGTGGATAGACGGCTACCGGGAAGGGCCGCTGCTGGTCGTCAATGTCGATACGAACAAGTTCGCTGAAAATGAAGAGGACTTCGGCACGATCATCAGAAAGGTGGATTCAGAACTGTACGGACTTTTTTAGGAGCCTGACCCTGCAAGAAACTATGCGGTAGGGAGGCTTCAGACTTTTCGGTTTCCATGTCACCTCATTCTTCGACTGATAGTATTAAATTTTTCCAACATGCGCCAGGTATCCGTCAATCCGCAGATCTTCACAGACAACAGGCAGCGCTTCGTCAAGAAGATGAAGGCCGGCAGCATCGCCATCTTCAACAGCAACGATGAGTTGCCCACGAACGGCGATGCGCTCCATCCTTTTCGTCAGAACTCAGACCTGTACTGGCTGACCGGCATCTTACAGGAGGATACGATGCTGGTGCTGTTCCCCGATAATCCCGATAAGAAATTCCGGGAAGTGCTTGTGTTGGTGCGTCCGAACGAAATCAAGGAGAAATGGGACGGGCGCCGGCATCGAAAGGCGGAAGCCACCGAGTTGTCGGGCATCTCCACCATCGTGTGGCTCGACAGCCTCGACGGCATCCTTCAGCCCATGATACACCTCGCAGAAAACATATACCTGAACACGAACGAAAACGACCGGAAGGCAAACCTTGTCCCGGTTCGTGACTACCGCTTTGCCAGCGAGATGCGTGCCCGCTACCCCCTCCATCATTACGAGCGGTCTGCCCGCATCATGAAAGAGCTGCGAGCCGTCAAGTCGAAGCTGGAGGTGGAAGTCATCCAGCAGGCCATCGATATCACCGAGAAGACATTCCGCCGGTTGCTGAAGTTCATCCGGCCGGGCGTATGGGAGCATGAGATCGAAGCGGAGATCTACCACGAGTTCATCCGCAACCGTTCTTCCGGGCCGGCATACGGCTCGATCATCGCCAGTGGAGACCGGGCAAGGACCCTGCATTATGTCTCCAACAACCAGCAATGTCTCGATGGCGAGATGATCCTGATGGATTTCGGTGCGGATTACGGGGGGTATGCTGCCGACCTCACGCGAACCATCCCCGTCAACGGGAAGTTCTCGAAGCGGCAGAAAGAAGTGTACAACGCCTGTCTGGATCTGCATAACTACAGCAAGACCATACTGAAACCCGGCATCACCATGGTCGACTACCACGACAAGGTTGGAGACGAGGCGACGGTTCAGTTCCTGAAGATAGGTCTGATCAGCAAGGCGGATGTGAAGAACGAAGACCCGGAGAACAGGGCATACCGCAAATATCTGTATCACGGCATCTCCCATCACCTCGGCATCGATGTGCACGACCTTGGCACGCGTACCAACCCCGTACAGGCGGGAATGGTTTTCACCATTGAGCCCGGCATTTACATCGAGGAGGAGCAGATGGGTGTTCGGATCGAGAATAATGTCTGGATCACGAAGACTGGGAATACGGACTTGATGAAGAACATTCCCATCAAGGTTGAAGAGATCGAAAAATCAATGAAATAGGCATCGGGCAAGGGGGTAGATGCACCACCACGCCACCTCGATGCCCGTCCGCCCCAATACCGTCTTTCATGAAGCAGATTCCAAACATCTTCACCCTCCTGAACCTCGTCTTCGGCAGCATGGCGATCGTATTCATCCTGCAGACGGGAGAGGGCATTGTCAACCACAACGGTGAGGAGTGGAAGGTCTATCTCCCGGAGAAGATCTGGTGGGGATCCGTGTGCATCGGGATCGCAGCGCTGGTGGATTTCCTGGACGGATTTGTCGCAAGACTTTTCAAGGCGACATCGGAGATGGGCAAGCAGCTCGACTCCCTGGCGGATGTGGTGAGTTTCGGTGTGGCGCCGGGCATGATCTTCTACCAGTTGCTCCGCATCGCATATGCCACGGAGGTCGGTGGAATGGAAGCCCCGATCTTGCTACTTGTGCCGGTATTTCTGTTGCCGATGGCGGCTGCCTGGCGTCTTGCGCGGTTCAACATCGACCCATCCCAGGCATACGGCTTCAAAGGGATGCCCACCCCTGCCGTAGGATTGTTCGTCGCATCCTTGTCGTTCATAGCATTGCACAATTATCTGGACATCCAGTCGGTCCTGCTCAATAAATGGGTGATCTATGCATTGGTCCTGCTGCTGTCGTGGCTGATGGTGTCGGATCTTCCATTGTTCGGTTTGAAGTTCAGGGATTACGGCTTTCGGTCGAATCTGCCGAAATGGATATTGCTGGCAGTGGCCGTTATCGCCGGGTTATTCCTGCAATGGCTGGCGGTGCCTATGGTCTTCGTTGCCTATATCGGCTTATCTTTAGCGTTCAAAAACAGAACTTCATGACCTATAATGTCGATGTGAAAGTGATGCCCCTGAAGGACCTGCTCGACCCTCAGGGGAAGGCTGTGTTGGGTGGACTTGCGAATCTGGGAATGACAGCCGTAAGCGATGTGCGCATCGGAAAACATATCAACCTTCAGGTGGAAGCATCCTCGGCGGAAGAGGCGAGGGCCATTGCGGAAGAGGCGGGTAAAAAACTTCTTGCGAACCAGGTGATGGAATATTTCGAGATCACGGTCGGATGAACGCATCCGGTGACCCGACATGAAGCATGAGGGTGCAGATGGATGCCTCCGAATGCCTTTTATGACCCGTCGCTGAGAAAAAAACACACATGCTCCACCTCATCCCCACGCCCATCGGCAACCTCGCCGACTTCACATTTCGTGCGGTTGCGGTGTTGCAGCAGGTCGACCTGATCCTTGCCGAGGATACCCGGACCAGTTCGGTGCTCCTCAACCATTACCAGATCCGTAAGCCCCTTTCGCCCTACCATCAGCATAACGAACACAGGGTCACGGATCACCTGATCGATCAGTTACGGGAAGGGAAGAAGATCGCTTTGCTGACAGATGCCGGCACTCCCGGCATTTCGGATCCGGCTTTTTTTCTTGTGAGGGCCTGCATCCGGCATGACATCACCGTAGAGTGCCTCCCGGGTGCCACGGCTTTCGTTCCGGCACTCGTCAACAGCGGACTCCCCTTCAATCGTTTTTGCTTCGAGGGATTCATGCCATTGAAGAAGGGCCGGCACACCCTGCTGACGCAATTATCCGTAGAGGAGCGCACCATGATCTTTTATGAGTCACCGATGCGGTTGGTGAAAACGCTTGAACAATTCATCGTGTATTTCGGCGCGGACCGTCCCTGTTCGGTGAGTCGGGAGCTATCAAAGAAATTCGAGGAGAATAAACGTGGGACACTTGCTGAAGTTTGTGCATATTACAGGGAGAAAGGCGTGAAGGGCGAGATCGTCGTCGTGGTCGGAGGCAAAGAAAACAATCGAAAAGAAGCAAAAGAAAAAGCAGACAATGACTGATGCGATGATCCAAACGGATGTTTGTGTGATCGGGGCGGGGCCCGGCGGTGCCGCAGCGGCATTGCAGATGGCGCAGCTTGGCCTGCACAGCGTGGTGGTGGATAAGGCTGTATTCCCGCGCGACAAGGTCTGCGGCGATGGCCTGAGCGGCAAGGTGCTGACCATCCTCAACCGCATCGACAAAGGCATCGGTGACCGGCTCAAGATATTTGCGGCGAAGACCGACAGCTGGGGTGTGTCATTCATCGCGCCCAATCGCATTGGGATGGACATCCCCCTGAAGCAGGACTATGAGCGGCAGATGGAGGATCCCGTCGGCTTTGTAAGCAAGCGGATCGATTTCGATAATTTCTTGGTGGATGAGATCCGGCGGAGGCCGGAAGTGCGGTTTTTTGAAGGCATCGACCTCGCCCATTACGACCTGCAGCCCGACGGATATGTGCTGTCTGAAAAAGGCGGAAAGGGTTTTACGGTGAAGGCGAAAATAGTCATCGTCGCCAATGGGGCGCATTCCTCTTTCAGCCGCGAAGTGGCCGGACTGAAGATGGATCCCGACCACCACTGTGCGGGCGTGCGCGCCTACTACAAGGGGGTGACCGGGATGCACCGCCATCATTTCATAGAGCTGCATTTCCTGAAAGGGGTATTGCCCGGATATTTCTGGATATTCCCATTACCCAACGGGGAGGCGAATGTCGGTTTAGGCATGCTCAGCAGCGCCATCAGTAGCAAGCGCAAGAACCTTAAGAAGATACTCGCCGATACCCTCGCCAACGACCCTGTCATGAAGGAGCGGTTCCGCGATGCCACGCTGCTTGGGAAGATCGACGGTTATGGGTTGCCGTTAGGCAGCAGCAGGAGGAAGCTTTTCGGAGAGCGGTACATGCTCGTGGGAGATGCGGGACACCTCATAGATCCATTCACCGGCGAAGGGATCGGCAACGCGATGTATGCCGGCACCTATGCCGCAAAGCGCGCCGCTGCAGCCCTGCAAGCGGGAGATTGCTCCGAAGCGTTCCTCGCACCGTATGAGGCGGACGTGTACCGGGTGCTGGGGCCGGAGCTTAATGTGAGCCACAAGCTGCAGCAGATGGTCCGCTATCCCTGGCTTTTCAACTTCCTGATGCGCATCGGTGCACGCAACCGGGAGCTGAAAGAATTGATGACCTGTATGTTCAACGATGTCGACCTTCGGAACCGGTTTCGTGACCCGAAGTTTTATTTCAGGCTCATATTCAACAGGGCATAGGGTAACCGGCATCAGTCGCCGGAGATCGGGGAAGCGGGTCAGTGTGGCGTGCCGCGGTGTCAGTTCGACACATCATTAGAAAAAATTGGACATTCGAATAATAAACAGTCACCTATGCGAAAGAGTATCTCCCTGCTGCTCCCCATCCTGTCGTTATGCACGATCCTTCAGGCACAACCTGACCGCTGGCAACAGCGTGTGAAGTACAGGATGGACATCGATATGGATGTGAAGTCCAACCGGTTCACCGGCAAACAGACCATCGATTACTGGAACAACTCTCCTGACACCCTTAAGGTGCTGTACTATCATCTGTACTGGAACGCCTTTCAGCCCGGCAGCATGATGGATGCCCGAAGCCTGGAACTGGGGAAGACGGTGATCAATGGCCGAAACGACTGGGATGGCCGTGTCCGGGATCGGATATCGAAGCTGCAGCCGGAAGAGATCGGCTATCAGAAGGTGAAAAGCCTGAAGATGAATGGCCGGCCGCAGCAGTTCACGGAGCATGAGACGATCCTGAAGGTCGTGCCGGACAAGCCCGTACCGCCCCGCAGCAAGGTGACGCTTGACATGGTCTTCGAAGCGCAGGTGCCTGTTCAAATCCGTCGCAGTGGGCGTGACAATGCTGAAGGCGTTCGGCTGAGTATGGCGCAGTGGTATCCAAAACTCGCCGAGTATGACTACGAAGGATGGCATCCCACTCCGTATATCGCCCGTGAATTCTATGGCGTGTGGGGGGATTTCGAAGTGAATATAAAAATCGACAGGGACTATGTCATTGGCGGTACGGGATACCTGCAGAATCCGCAGGAGATCGGGCACGGATACGAATCGAAGGGCATGGTCGTGAAGCGTCCGGCCGGCGACAAGCTCACCTGGAAGTTCGTGGCACCCAATGTGCATGACTTCGTCTGGGCCGCCGATCCGCAGTACACACATGTCAGCCGCACCGTCCGCGATGGCATGGTGCTGCATGCGTTCTATAAGATCAGCGATGAGCACCTGAAGAAGCAATATGCCGGCATGTCTCCGATGATGAAGCAACGCATCTCCGAGGCCAAATTCATTGCCGACTATCGTGCCGAATGGGAGAATGTGCTGAATCTGACAGAACGCGCACTTCCTTATATCGACAAGCACTTCGGGAAATACCCGTACAAGCAATACTCTTTCATCCAGGGCGGTGACGGCGGAATGGAATATCCCATGGCCACGCTGCTCAAGGGAGCGGGAGAAGGGGTGACCATACACGAGTGGATGCACAGCTGGTACCAGATGATCCTTGGCACGAACGAATCGCTGCACTCCTGGATGGATGAAGGCTTCACGAGTTATGCGGAATCCAGGGTGGCGAACCATTTGTCTGGCGGCAAGAACAAGTTCCCGCACAAAGGAGCATTCGACAGTTACATGCGTCTTGCCAAAAGCGAATACAACGAGCCACTGACGACGCATTCCGATCAGTACAATTCCAACATGGCATATTCCACGAATGCCTACTCCAAGGGGGAGGTGTTCATGGAGCAGCTCGGATACATCGTAGGGGCATCTGTACGGGACAGGATCCTGCTGGCCTATTTCAACCGCTGGCAGTATAAGCATCCAAATCCTGCCGACTTCATCCGGGTAGCGGAGGATGTCAGCGGCCTGCAGCTCGACTGGTATCGCACTTTCTTCGTGAATACGACCAAGACGATCGACTACGCCATCGACAGCCTCTGGGAGGAAAAGGGAAAGACAAACATCCGCTTGCGCAACAAAGGAAATATTCCGATGCCGATCGACCTAGAACTCTATTTCAAAGACGGCAGCCGCGAGCTGGCATATGTCCCGCAGTACCTCATGTTCGGCGCCAAGGACAATGAGGAACCGGAAGTGAAACGCACCGTAGGCGAACCATGGAAATGGACACATCCGCTTTACACCATCACCATCGATCGAAAACTCACGGACCTCCGGTCTGCGGAGATCGATCCGGGACAAAGGATGGCTGACATGGAACGGAAGAACAATAAGATCGAGCTCAACTGGTGACAAACGGCGCAGGGCAAGACATCACCCGTGCCGAATATGCAAGAATCAAATTTAAATTATTTTCGCGGCCATGCTGCATGTAACGGATATCGTGGTGTTGAGCGCATTCGGGATCATCACTTTTGTACAG
>CAJBPC010000071.1 GCA_903957405.1 uncultured bacterium
CATTCCGTCGATGACATACAACGGTTCATTGTCGGCATTGATCGAGCTGGTTCCCCTGATCCGAATGGATGACTCTGCACCCGGCTTACCGGATACCTGCGTCACGACAACTCCAGAAGCCCTGCCCTGGAGGGCCTGATCGAAGCTCGTGATCGCCATAGATCTGATGGCATCGGATTTCACGGAAACCACAGAGCCGGTGAGGTCAGATTTCCGGGAGGTGCCATATCCCACCACGACCACATCCGACAAAGCCGCCGGATCCTGCAGCAGCACCAGGTCCATGGTAGTCCGGCCTCCGGTGACATATTCTCTGGCCACATATCCCACATAGGAAACAACCACCGTGACATTGCCTGACGGGAGCTTCAGTGCATACGTGCCGTCCTCTTTGGTGACTACAGATGCACCGCCTCCCTTGATCTGAATGCTGGCGCCGGATAGCGGCTGACCGCTCTGCGTTTTGACCGTGCCGGTAAGTGTTTTAGACATTTCCTGCGCGTGCAAGATTGGCATGCACCACAGCAGCAGCAGCGGCATCAGCCACTGCCGGATTTGATTTTTGATGACCTTTTTTTTCATTGACAAGCGATTTTAGTGATGGTTATTGATGCTCTATGTTCATATGTATGTACATATCAAATGGTAAAAAAACACCACGTCTCTAACAACAACGGATCATACCCCTCTTCGGATGTCTATCGTATAAGTGAACCGGTCCGCCCGGTAGTAACCGAGATTGTACTCGATGGGTCTGTCACCCGGATCGCAAACGACACGTTTCCGGAACAGGATCGGATCTCCGGTTTTGACATGCAGCAGATTGGCGATCTTCTGGTCGGCCAGGATCGCACTGATGCCTTCTTTCGACACAGACGCCACGACATCATGATCCTTCTCCAGGATCTCGTACAAGGGCTTCGAGAAATCCTCCTTGCTTGACAACCCGATCCTCGGGTGCAAATACGAGATGAAATATACCACTGGACCGGAGTCAAGCCCTTTCAGTCTTTCAAGCCTGAATACCCGGGTGCCCGGACGGATATTGAAAAGCTGCTGCAGGTCCTTGTCAGGCATTACCAGACTGGACTTGATGCTGTATATCTTGAACAGGATGCCCTTTTCGTCCATCTCATGGGTGAAACTCGACCATTTGTCGAGCTTGGTGCTGATATTATTCTTCGCCACTCGGGTGCCTACCCCTTTCTTCCGCACCAAAAGCTTTTCATACACGAGCTTGTTGGTCGCCTGCCTGACCGTACTCCTCGAAATCCCCAGGCGATGGGCCAGCTGGATCTCGTTGGGCAGCAACTTCCCTTGCTGGTACTCGGGTGAATCGATCAGCTTGCGCAATAATTCTTCCACCTGAAAATGCAAGGGGATGCTGCTGCCATGGTCGATCTCAAGTTCTATCATATCACTTATCTTAACAGGATGACTGCAGCTTGACTGCTTCTATGTTACTATGTACGTACATACTAAATTAGGGAAATTTTGTACACAAGGAAATACTTTCGATTTTTTTTACACGCGGAATGCCACATTTCCCATGGTGAAAAAATGTTTTCAAAGTAGGTTCTCCTGTTCGGAATAAGCTGTGTTCATGTCTATTGCCACGCGGGTGTGATCGCGTATCGCCCCGTCCCTCCCAACTTTCAGTCCGGATGATGCAGCACAAACAGACTTGTGTATCTTCATGTCAAATTACGGGCATTCCATGAAAAGGGTTGAAAAAGGCAGGGCGTTCATACAAGACGATGAGCTTTCCTGGGAACAGGCTGATGTCGGCATACGCAGGAAGATCTTGTCATATGACGATGCTTTGATGATGGTGAAAGTGGCATTTGAAAAGGGAGGCATCGGGGCGCTTCACCTGCATCCCCATGTGCAGATATCGTATGTGGAAAGCGGCCTCTTCGAGGTCACCATCGGCGATGAGGTGAAGTCGCTGAAGCAGGGCGACGCCTACTACATTGCGCCGAACGTACTGCATGGCGCGGTCTGTTTGGAGGAGGGCGTCCTCGTCGATGTTTTCACGCCCAAGCGGGATGATTTCCTTTGATCAACCCTCATCGTCAATACTTATTTCCATTATCTTACAACGGCGGATAGCATCCCTGGCCGATCCTGCAGCCTGTTGCTTTCATATATTTTCAAAGTACTTGACAAATGAAAAGATTCCTTTTTTTCAGGTTCATCTTCATACTCACAACGGCATCCTCTGGCCATCCCATCGCTGCCGCGCAACAAAAAAGACCGAACATCCTCTTCATCGCCATCGATGACCTCCGACCCGACTTGGGCGCGTATGGGAACCGTATGGTGAAGACGCCGAACATCGACAGACTCGCGGCATCGGGCACGGTGTTCATGGCGAACTATTGCCAGCAGGCCGTCTGCGGACCGACAAGGGCCAGCCTCATGACGGGCATGCGTCCGGACTACACCAAAGTGTGGGACCTGAAGACGACGATGCGCAGCATGAACCCTGACATCCTCAGCCTGCCGCAGCATCTGATCGCTCAGGGATATTCCACACAGGGCATCGGGAAGGTCTATGACCCGCGATGCGTGGACAAGGATCTGGACAAGCCGTCGTGGTCGGTGCCCTATCACAAAACCAAAGAAAAATATTACGCAAAGGGTTTTTCAGAGCCTGTGAGCGGAAGGTACCAGTCGGCCGAAACCAGGCTTCTGGCCGCCCAGTACGCAAAAGAGGCGGCCGACAAGGGCATGTCGAAGGCGGAGATCAACGATTATGTGCAGGCGAAAGTGAAGCCTTCGGTGGAATCTGCCGATGTGCCGGACAACGCCTACAACGACGGCGCCAATGTCGAGCAAGCAAAGGATATCCTCGCAGACCTGGGCAAGAGCGGGCAACCCTTCTTTTTAGCGGTCGGACTCGCCAAGCCCCATCTGCCCTTCGTCGCACCAAAAAAATATTGGGATCTCTACCGAAGGGATGCCATGCCCCTGGCGGCCTTCAGGGAAATGCCCGCACAGGGTGTCGACGTAGCGATGCATACTTCCGGCGAAATCCGAGGCTACAGCGATATCGCCCCACTGATCGATCCTGCAAAGGAGAAGGGCTACGGCATCACCTTGCCGGATGACAAACAACGTGAACTGATCCACGGATACCACGCCGCGATCTCCTACACGGACGCAAATGTCGGCCGTCTGCTTGATGCACTTGATTCTCTCGGCCTTCGGGAGAATACCATCGTCGTCCTTTGGGGCGACCATGGCTGGCATTTCGGCGACCACAACCTGTGGTGCAAGCATTCCAATTTCGAGCAGGCCACCCGCGCACCATTGATCATCTCTGCGCCCGGTATGAAGGCTGCAAAAACAAGATCCCCATCTGAATTCGTCGATGTGTTCCCCACGCTCTGCGACCTCGCCTCCGTGCCGGTGCCTAAACACCTCCACGGTAAAAGCCTCGTGCCTGTCATGAAGGATCCTCGTGCCAAAGTGAAGCGTTACTCCGTGAGCCAGTACCCTCGTCCTTCGTCGGGAAAAGAGGGTAACGTCATGGGATACTCCATCCGCACCGAACAATTCCGGTATACCATCTGGATGAACAAGGGTTTCAGGAGCGACCGTCCTTTCGATCCATCCCTGGTGGTTGGAAAAGAACTTTACGACTATGTAAAAGATCCCGAGGAACGCCAAAATCTTGAAGCGGACAAGTCCTATCAAAAAACTACGGCAGACATGCACGGCATGATGCTGGACTATCTCAAATCTCAGGAGTCAAACGGAAAATGACACAACAATATTTAACGGAGGATACCCCGATATCGATGAGCGTGGATTGCCATGCCCCAGCGTCAAAGCCGCCGTCTCGCAGGTGGTTGACGATGCTGCTCGCCCTGCTGAGCCTGACGACATTCGGAAAGGTCAGGCTGCCATCTTTTTTTTCTGAAGGGATGGTGATGCAGCGGAACATGCCGATACCGGTCTGGGGTTGGACCGATCAGGATGAAAAGGTCACCGTGCAGTTCAGGGGAAAGACTTATGCCGTCGATGCCGTCAAAGGGGTCAAATGGTCCCTGCGACTCGATCCGCAGCAGGCCGGCGGACCATACGAGCTGCTCGTCAGCGCTTCCAACACGGTGACGATATCAAACATCCTCATAGGAGACGTCTGGCTGTGTTCTGGTCAGTCCAATATGGAATACGAACTCTACAAATCCGCAGAGATCTATCCAAAGCAGATCGCCGGTGCCGCGAACCCCGTGATCCGGCATTTCAAAGTGGCGCGCAAGACGGACTTCAACACCAACACCGATGTGGGTACCGAAGATGGCTGGCAGCAGGCCGACTCCAACACCGTCCTGAACTTCACGGCCGTCGGCTATTTCTTCGCAACAAGTCTGTATGAACGATACAATGTGCCCATCGGATTGATCAACTGCAGTTATGGCGGTACGCCGGCCGAAGGTTGGATGCATGAGGATGAGTTGATGGATTTCCCGGCATATCGTGCGAAGGCGATCGGGTTCAAGGATCCCGCCCTGGTGCAGTCGATCATCACCCGCGATAAGAAACTCGCGGATGACTGGAACGCTGCGATCAATGCCCTCGATATCGGCACGCAGCAGCATTGGGAAGCGGATGCCGTCGACCTGAAGGATTGGAAATCCATGCAGCTGCCGGGCTATTGGCCGGATCAGGGTCTCGATGAGCGGGGCGGCGCGGTGGTGTGGTTCCGGAAGGAGATCAACATACCCGCAGACATGGCGGGCAAGGAGGCGGTGCTTCGCATGGGCTGCATCGTGATGCGCGATGTTACGTATGTCAATGGCAAGAAGGTGGGTACGTCATCCAATAAATATGTCGCCCGGAAATATCGGATCCCGGCAGGACTGCTGCGGCCCGGCCGGAATGTGATCGCGGTCCGTGTGCTGAACGAGGCCGGCATGGGTGGATTCATTCCCGACAAGCCCTACCGTCTGGAGGTCGGTGAAATGCCGATCGCTTTGGAAGGACAATGGCAATACCGACTGTCAGCCTCGGTCGCACCCCTGCAGCGAGAGCAAACGACAAGGTTCCAGGACCAGCCATCCGCGCTCTACCATGGCATGCTCGAGCCGCTGGTGGGTTACGGCATAAAGGGCGTGATATGGTATCAGGGCGAATCGAATATCAGCCGCGCACAGGAATACCACAGGATCTTTTCCCGGTTGATCAGCAGCTGGCGAAGGGAATGGGCGCAGGGCGACTTCCCCTTTCTTTTTGCGCAACTTGCCAACAACAATCCCGTGAAGGCGGAGCCCTCGGATAGCCGGTTGGCGGCACTCCAGGAGGCGCAGGCCATGACACTGGCTTTGCCGAAAACAGGCATGGCCGTCATCAACGACCTTGGAGAATGGAACGATGTGCATCCCCTGAATAAACTTGATGTCGGCAGACGACTGTCGCTCGCCGCTTTTCGGGTAGCCTATGGCGATAGTTCGACGGTGCATTCCGGTCCGACAGTCGCCTCCGTTAGTCGCCGGCAGGGGAGCGTTGTCATTGGCTTTTCGAATACCGGCAGCGGGCTGCTGGCAAAGGGCGGCGGTGCGTTGAAGCATTTCGCCATTTCTGCCGACGGAAAAAAATTCGTTTGGGCAAACGCCAGGATCGAAGGGGATAACGTCATCGTGTGGCACGACAAAGTGCCTCTGCCGGCAGCCGTGCGCTATGCCTGGGCCGACAATCCGCAGGGTGCGAACCTGTACAATAAGGAAGGCCTGCCGGCGGGATGTTTCAGGCTCAAGGTGGACTGAGTCCGTTAAGGGAAGTCCGTCATCCTTATATTTATGTTGAAATAAAGGGATGCTGTCGGGATGCAAAACGAGCCTGTACGACGCCTGCCGATCATGTCCGCGATCAGTACCGGATGGCTATCCGTCGGCGGACCGCGTAATACCGCGATCGGACATCCATGAACGAAATACAATACGCCACTTATGAGATTCCTTTTGTTATTTTCATATTTATTTTTTTCGGTCACGTTGTCGATGGGGCAGGGCCCTTCGGATGTTTCAAAGTCGGATATGCTCAAGCTGGATCCTGAACGGATGGCCGACAACAAGCGTAAACTCAGGTCCGGCGATACAGACTTACAGGCATCCCTGGCCGAATTGCTCAAAGTGGCGGACAAGCTCCTGAAGTACAAGCCTGTCAGTGTGATGGACAAAAAGGACTTTCCACCCAGCGGCAACAAGCATGACTACATGAGCCTTGCACCATACTGGTGGCCTGATCCGTCAAAGGCCGACGGGATGCCATACATCCGCAAGGACGGGGAAATCAATCCGGAAGTGAAGCGGTACACCGACAAGGAAAATCTCCCGAAACTCTGTGAAAACATATATCTGCTTTCCATTGCATATTTCTATTCGGGCAACGAGGATCATGCCCGGCATGCATCGACACTCATCCGTACCTGGTTCATCGACACCGCCACGAAGATGAATCCCCATCTGAATTACGGTCAGTCTGTGAAGGGTGTGACGGAAGGCCGTGCAGAAGGCCTCATCGATACCCGGCATTTTATTTACGTGGTTGATGCGATCGGTCTGCTTTCACCGTCGAAGTCATGGTCTGCTGCTGACCACAAATCGATGCAGACCTGGTTCGCTGCATTTCTGGATTGGATGCAGACGAGTCCGATCGGCATCGATGAAATGAATGCCGCCAACAACCACGGCATATGGTATGATGCGCAGCGCCTGAGCTATGCGACTTTCATCGGCGACAGGAAACAGGCGGATGGAATCATGCAAAAAGTCATGCTGCGTATGGATAAGGAAATGGATGACAAAGGCGCCTTTCCACTGGAACTCAACCGGACCATTTCGCTGCATTATTCCATTTTCATACTCAATGCCTACCTCGTCATCGCAGAACTCTCCGCGAAGACCGGGACGGATCTGTGGACTGCGAAAACCAGCTCGGGTAAGTCGCTTAGGAAGGGCATGGATTTCATCCTTCCATACCTGTCGGGAAAGAAATCATGGGAATGGAAACAGATCCGACCGGTGAATATGCACAATGCGTTACCGCTCCTGCTGAGGGGTGCCCAGCACTTTGACTGCAACGAATGCCCCGGCATCATGCAGGCGACAGGAGGAGAGGCGCTGGAGAAAAGCATCATCCGCCTGCTCTGATAGACATTGTTTCGGAATCTTCCGCGGATAGATGCCGTGAGTGTTTTATCTTTCATTCTCTGTCGTGGAACAGGGCGAACATGTGCGATACGGCTGGTGGCCATGTGCGTGTGGCATGCATTGCAGCGGCAGGGAGGCCCGGTTGTCATCTGCCACGGGCTGTGCGACGTGCAGGACGGGTGAAGCGGTAAAATAAATATAAAACGAATCTGATCTCAATACCATAAGCCATGCAATCACGCAAACACGCCTTCAGGAAAAGGAATATCGCTGCCATCAATGCTTCTGTCATGATCTTTGATCGTTCTATCTTCCCGCATCTGCTCATGCCCGCAAGGAGTTTGGCAATTGCGGCCATGCTCATCCTGTTCGGGGCATTCGCGCCGCCGAGGGAAAAAGTGGAATTCCGGCAGGATGCGGCAAACCGAAAAGTGGAAGTGCATATCGGCGGAAAGCTCTTCACGGCTTTCATCTATCCCACCGATATGGAGAAGTCCGTGCTCTATCCGATCCATACGGCATCCGGAAAGGCCATCACGCGCGGGTATCCGCTTGCGCCACGCCCATTTGAACGAACCGATCATCCGCACCATGTCGGGCTCTGGTTGAATTTCGGGGATGTCAACGGGCTTGATTTTTGGAACAATTCTTTTGCCATCAAGCCGGAAGAAAAACACCGGTATGGTTCGGTGAGATTCAGGGAGATCGTATCTATGGATGCATCGAAAGGACGGCTCGTGGTCGCATCAGACTGGGTCGATCACAAAGGGACCGTGCTCATGACCGAAGAAACGACATACCGGTTCATGGGGAAAGCAGGCATGCGGAGCATTGACCGGATAACGAAGTTGACTGCTGTGCAGGCCGTCACTTTCAAAGAGAATAAGGAGGGCCTCATCGGGCTTCGCCTGGACCGCGCCTTCGAGGAGCCGTCTACTAAGCCCGAGCGCTACCTGGATGCGAATGGGGTTGAAACCGCCGTGCCGGTCATGCAAAACGAAGGGGTGAATGGGGTGTATCGCAATGCCGGAGGGGCGAGGGGCGGAGCTGTTTGGGGCAAGAGAAGTCCGTGGGTGGCCCTGCGTGCTCAGAAGGAAGGGGAGGTGGTCACCATCGCCATCCTCGACCATCCCCGCAATCTGAACTATCCCGCCTGGTCGCATGCCCGTGGGTATGGTCTTTTTGCGACGAACAACCTCGGAGGCCGCGCCTTCGAACCGACCGCCGCCGAGGTCAAGGTGCCGCTCGCAGCAGGCGCATCGCTGACGTTCCGGCATAAGATCCTCATCGGTGGGGATATGACCGATGAGGACATCAACAGGCAGGCCGCTGATTTCAGGTGATGTTTGTGGGGCGTCGATGTCATGATATCCGGCGGTGCTGCATGTTGCCGGGGATCCAATCAGCCCGGAACTTCCTTCATCGGCTCCGGTGTGCCTGTCATTGCCGGAAGGAAGACCGACATCTCTGTGTAAGCTTCCCTATAAACCGAAGCACTTGTAATGTAGAACCTGCTACTTTTCTAAAAATCGAAAGCGAGGATATGAAGATCGCTTTACACAGGAGTAATAAATTAAATTAAGTATTTTACGGACAAATTTTCGGACACATCTGATTTGTAAATGCCCGGTAAAATTTATTCTTTAAACATAAAGCCTAAAAAAACTGATATTTTTCAATGAATAAAAATTATCGTAACCGAGAAGCTATAATTTTTATTTTAATATTAATTGCAACCGTTTATAGTTTTTCCGTTGTTTATTTTTTTGGCAGTTCTTGGCCGCAAATAGACTCTTTTAATTTCTTGTTTATAATTAAAAAATACAGGTCGAATAATCTGGATATATCCAATTTGCTCTTCGCCAGAAACAATGAGCATATGGTTGGACTTCACTATATAACATCGCTTATTATTTTGATTTTAAGTGGGTTAAACTTTAAAGTATTATTGTATACCAGTGCCTTGTTGTTGGTGCTGAGCATTTTTTATCTGCTTCGCACCACTTTGCCGAAATCATTTAAAGGTCTTGAATTAACCTTAGTGGGATGTATTGTTTTAATAACGCTGTTAAATCCTGTGCA
>CAJBPC010000072.1 GCA_903957405.1 uncultured bacterium
AACAAGGGCTGGCTTTTGCCGGCCCTTTCACATTTCTCCGACTTGCTTCTCCGAACAGAAGCTGTAGTTTTTTCTTCCCAAAACCGGCTATTCATACAGGACCCAGACGTGATTTCCCCGCTGGAAAGATCCTTCACAATTTTTTCTCAGCATAACCAGTCTTTAATTTAGTCTATTGAAAAATTCACATCTACATGAGCAAGATCAAAAAAGCATTCTTCTGCAGTGATTGCGGGCATGAGTCGCCGAAGTGGACGGGTAAGTGCCCTGCTTGCGGTACATGGAATAGTTTCACAGAGGAGATCGTGCAAAAAGGTGATGATAAAAAGAAAATCGACTGGAAAGATGATCAGGTCAGCGCCAGGGAAATGAAAAGTCTCTCACTCAGTGAGGTGGAATCCAGAGAAGAAGAAAGGATCATCACGCCGGACAGCGAACTCAACAGAGTACTTGGTGGGGGGATCGTCAGGGGAAGCCTGGTACTGGCAGCGGGAGAACCCGGCATCGGTAAATCCACGCTATTCCTCCAGGATGCCCTTCGGATGCCTCATCTGCGTACGCTATATGTCACCGGTGAAGAAAGTGAACAACAGGTGAAGATGCGCGCCAACAGGCTGCAACTGCAACACGAAAACTTTTTTCTGTTGACAGAGACATCTACCAACGGCATCTTCCAGGAAATCCGAAAAAGAAAGCCGCAGCTGGTGATCATCGATTCCATCCAAACATTGCATTCCGACTTTCTCGACTCCGCACCGGGAAGTATTTCCCAAATCAGGGAATGCACTGCGGAGTTCCAGCGATTCGCAAAAGATACGCACACGCCAGTTTTCCTAATCGGTCACATCACTAAGGACGGCAGCATCGCCGGGCCGAAACTGCTCGAACACATGGTTGATACCGTACTTCAATTCGAGGGCGACCAACACTACGCATACCGCATCCTGCGCACCACAAAAAATCGTTTCGGGTCGACGTCGGAGCTTGGCATTTACGAGATGACGGGAGAAGGCATGCGTGCCGTAGAGAATCCTTCGGAAATCCTCATCAATCAGAAAGAAGAGCCTCTGAGTGGCATCTCGATTGCTGCAGGCATGGAAGGCCTGCGCCCGCTTCTCATTGAAGTACAGGCGCTCGTTACACCTTCCGTGTATGGCACACCCCAAAGGACCGCAAGCGGATTCGACCTGCGACGCCTCCAGCTGCTGCTGGCCGTACTGGAAAAAAGAGGTGGCTTTCATTTCGGCACAAAGGATGTGTTTGTGAACATCGCAGGTGGTCTGAAAATCGAAGATCCATCCATCGACCTCGCCATGGTTTGCGCGTTGTTGAGTTCTTACGAAGACATCCCTCTATCGCAAAAAACATGCTTTGCAGCGGAAGTTGGTCTGAGTGGTGAGATCCGTGCGGTCAACCGCATCGAGCAACGCATCTCAGAGGCAGAAAAACTGGGGTTTGAACGCATCGTCATCAGCAAATATAACCGCAAGGGGACCGAAAAATTCACCGGAAACATAGAAGTGGTCCCAGCCGCAACCGTGGAAGAAGTGTACAGGTTATTTTTTCCATAACCGTAAAAACTAAACACTAAAACAATATCTATACAACCTTTTCTCATCGTTTTAAAACCGATGAAATTCGGTTGAACGCACATTTTTAGGCGGAGCATGGGATGTACTTTCATCCGATGGATCCTCTGAAAAATTCCACCTCTTTGCTGCATGCACTCGGTGCGATCTTCTTTCCCCATCTATGCGCCGGGTGCGGCAGCAATGCGATCGCGTATGGACAGGCCATCTGCCATCGGTGCCTTGCCAGATTTCCTGAAACAGGTTTCGCATCACAACCTGACAACCTCGTGGAACAACTTTTCTGGGGTCGTATCCGCGTGGAAGCCGCATGCAGCGGGTATTACTTCACCCGGTCTTCGGCCATTCAGCATACTTTGCACCAGCTCAAATACCGGGGCAACCGGGAGGCCGGCATCATGCTGGGAAGAATGCTGGGCCATGCCATGGCAAAAAGTAACAGATTCAAGGATATGGAGCTTGTAATACCCATGCCGCTATTTCCTGAAAAAGAAAAAATCAGGGGATACAACCAGGCCTCACTGATCGCGAATGGAATCAGTGAGGTGTTGAACATAAAAACAGAAACGAACATCATCCGACGCAAACATCCCACCGAAACACAGACCCGTAAAAGCCGATTGGAAAGATGGGAGAATGTCGAAGGCGTGTTCGAAGTCACCCACCCATTGCATGTGAAAGGAAAAAGCATACTGCTGACAGACGACGTGGTGACAACAGGCGCCAGCCTGGAGTCATGCGGAGATGCGTTGTTGAACGCGGGTTGCAAAACCCTGCATATCGGCACGGTCGCCTTTGCAGAGCAATGAACTTTAAGCGTATTTTTGGCGCGATATGAGAAACGGGCTCACGATCCTGGCCGCCTGCACACTTCTGTTGATCTGGTTGAATGCCTGTCGCAAGGAATCAATCATCACCGATGAAGACGCCGTCATAGACATCTCTGCCGATACAATCCACTTCGATACGGTATTCACCACAGCGGGATCCGTGACAGCATCCTTTAAGATCTACAATGGGAACGAAAAAAGGATGCGGCTGGGCAGCATACGGCTGATGGGCGGGACCTCGTCTTTTTTCAGCATGAATGTGGATGGAAGCCCCGGTGCGGAGATCAGGAACGCGGAGATCGGCGCCAGGGACAGCCTTTATGTATTTGTAACCGTCCGCATAGACCCGGGCAATGACAGCTTACCATTTCTTGTCCGGGACAGCATCTCAATCGGGGATGGGCGTAACCGGAAGTGGTTGCAACTGGAAGCATATGGTCAGAATGCCAAATTCATCAGAAACGGAGTCATCGATTCCGATACAAGGTTTGAAAAAGGACTGCCCTATGTGATCCTGGGTGGATTGGTCGTGCGAAAGGACCGGAAATTGACCATCGATAAAGGTGCCAGGCTGTTCATGCATGCGGATGCACCCATCGTCATTGACGGAACGCTTGATGTGGCCGGAACCGCAACAGACCCCGTGGTCTTCACAGGTGACAGGCTGGATGAAGGATACCGCGACCTGCCGGCCAGCTGGCCCGGAATTTATTTCAGAACAACAAGCAAGAACAATCAGTTGAAATATGCCATTGTTCAACATGCATATCAGGGACTTGTTGCCGACCAGGCTTCTGCTGACGGCTCGGTCAAACTCAGCCTGGAGGCCTGTACCATCCGTAACATCTACGAAGGCGGCATCATCGGCATCAGGAGCTCCATATTTGCAGTGAACAGCCTCATTGAAAACTGCGGAAGAAATGTGGTGCTCATGCAGGGAGGACAATACCATTTCACGCATTGCACGATGGCAGCCTATTCCAATCTCTATGTCCAGCATAAAACAGCTGTTTTGCAAATAGACAATTGGGACAGCACCGCCTCCGGACTGCGCAGTTTTCCGCTTGAAGCGAAGTTCGAGAACAATATCATCTGGGCCGAAGAAGGGATAGTGGATAATGAGGTCAGCGTCAGCAGACGCGGGAGCGACCCTTTCCAGGTCATCCTCAACCATAACCTGTTCAGGGGGAAAACAGACCCGCTTTTTTCAATCCTTAACGGCAATATCCGCAATCAGGATCCGAAGTTCGACAGCATCAATACCACCAAACGATATTTCGACTTTCGCCTGCAGAAAGGTGTTTCCCCCGCCATCGACAAGGGCATCAAAAGCGGGGTACTGCAAGACCTTGATGGGTTCAACAGGGACATGACCCCCGATATCGGATGCTACGAAAAACACTGAACCAAAATCAGGCAGTATTGTTATCATCTAAACTTTCCTTAAAACACAAACCCTAAAAATGATCAAAATCCTCATGGCAGCAACCGCAATCCTCTTCCTGAACGGCATCTATGAATTTAAAGTTCCTTCACTAGAGGGCAAAGACATCGACTTCTCCAAGTTCAAGGGTAAAAAAATTCTGATCGTGAACACAGCCTCCAAATGCGGATATACGAAGCAGTATGAAGACCTTCAAAAGCTCCATGAGGCGTACAAATCGAAGTTGGTGATCGTGGGGTTTCCCGCGAATAATTTCGGAGGACAGGAGCCCGGTTCCAATGAAGAGATCAGCGAATTCTGCCAAAAAAATTATGGCGTCACTTTCGCCATGGCCGAAAAAGTATCAGTGAAAGGCAACGACATCCACCCGTTATTCCAGTGGCTCACTCAGAAATCGAAGAACGGGGTCATGGATGCGGATATCAAATGGAATTTCACAAAATTTCTTCTTGACGAGAACGGGAAGCTTATAGCCGTATTTCCCAGCAGTGTCAAACCCGGCAGCGAAGAGATCACCAAATACCTCAACTAAGGGCATACACTCTTAGCTGACATCCATACCGAATCGCTGAGGAATCCCGTTGGGCCATACCCAATGGGATTCCTTTTTCACATGTCGTCTCAAGCACAGGAATGCTTGTATCTTCGTAAACGATGCAATTCTCTGAGGTTATAGGACAAAAGACGACGATCCAGCGGCTAAAGTCGCTGGCACAAAACAACAGGCTCAGCCATGCCCTTCTTTTTCTTGGGAAAGAAGGCAGCGGTGCGTTGCCACTTGCGAACGCCTTTGCCCAGTACCTGGTATGCGACCAGGTGGCTGTCAGAAAAGTGAGGCAGGCGACCTTAGCCACCCCTTCCCTTTTCGGAGAGGAGCCTTCACCCGCTGACGAGAATGTACAAATGCTGCCGGAAGACAGTTGCGGTCGATGCCCTTCATGCCTGAAAGCTTCCGGTTCGGTGCATCCGGATATACACTACTCATACCCGGTGGTCGCGCTGGCTAAAGGTGATAAACCTCCTATCAGTGCGGATTATTCATCAGAATGGCGATCGTTCACCCGTCAGTATCCATATGCCAACGCGTATGACTGGCTGCAATCGATCGGTGCGGAAAACCGGCAGGGCAATATTACGGCCAGGGAATGCAGCGAGATCATCCATAAGCTGAGTTTTAAGAGTTTCGAGAGTGGTTTCAAGATCCTCATCATGTGGATGCCGGAATATCTGGGAGAGCAGGGGAATAAACTACTCAAACTGATAGAAGAACCCCCGGATGATACCCTATTCTTTTTTGTAGCCGAGCAGGAGGCTAGGATCCTTCCGACCATTCTCTCCCGTACACAGCTCGTGCGGATACCTCCCATCGCGCCGGAAGCGATGGAAGATGCATTGGTTAATCGGGCAGGCGTAACACCCGAAAAAGCCAGACCCCTTGCTGCGGTTTCTGAGGGAAACTACAGGGAGGCATTGTCATTGCTGCAACACAACGACGAAGACTGGCAGTCGATGACACGCGAATGGCTGAATGCGATCTTGAAGAACGGCCCCGTAGCCGTGGTCAGGTGGGTGGATGAGATGAGCAAGTTCGGGCGGGAGAAACAAAAACAGTTCCTACTGTATGTGAACCATCTGCTGGAAGAAAGCATACGCCTTCGGATCATGGGAGATGCGGCAACACCCATCCCAGACAATGAAGTGGATTTCGCCACCCGGCTCAATAAACTGGCATCCATTTCCCAGCAACAGGCGATGATCCGGGAAATCGAGCAAGCTGCCTATCTGATAGAGCGCAATGCACATGGCAAGATGCTGTTCCATGCCCTGTCGATCAAAATTTACCACATCATCAAGCACAATTCCCTAATTTTGATAGCGTGAGGATTGTTGGTAGGGAAGCAGGAGTCAGTGGTATGAACGAGAGATAATGCACGCATGACAGCCGTAATGCTCTACATACTTCACCGGTTTTGAGCCGGTGCAAACTGAATGAATTCAAAATGTCTGGCATCTGCGCCATGCATGAATGAATTCTACCCATACGCTTGATTGCCAATACCTCCCACCGTTGTGCCGGCAAGGTTCACCCTTCCGGTGATTTTTCATTTTAAAGACAAATCAACATGGGATGTACTTCTTGTGGAACAGATAAAAGTAAACCAGGCGGTTGCCAGAGCAATGGCGGCTGCGGAACGGGTAGTTGCAACAGGCTCAATGTTCATGATTGGCTGGCCAACCTGCCATTCAGCGATCCTGAGGGATCCTGCAGGGTCATTGAAGTGACGTTCAACAATGGCAGCAGAAAAGACTTCTACCGGAACAACACGCTTCAGATCTTCATGAAAGACGAAATCATCGCTGTCGAAGGTGTGAATGGTTTCGATGTTGGTACGGTCAGCCTCACGGGTGAATTGGTAAGGCTGCAGCTCAAGAAAAAAAGGGTCCACGAAGATTCCAGCGATATGCGGAAAGTTCTCCGGCTTGCCACTGACTCAGATATCCAGAAATGGAAAGAGAACAAGGCCCGGGAAAAAGATGCCATGATTCGTTCAAGGGCGATTTCGCGGCAGTTGAAACTCAACATGAAGCTTTGCGAGGTGGAGATCCAGGCGGATGGCAGAAAAGCCACTTTCTTTTATATCTCCGACGAGCGGGTGGACTTCCGCGAACTGATAAAAATATTCGCATCTGAATTCAAGGTGAAGGTCGAAATGAAACAGATCGGGGCCCGGCAGGAATCCGCCAAAGTCGGCGGCATCGGCAGTTGCGGACGGGAGCTTTGCTGCAGCAGCTGGCTGACGGAATTCAAGAGCGTGACGACCACCATCGCCAGATATCAGAACCTTAGCATCAACCAAACAAAGCTCAGCGGTCAGTGTGGGCGGTTGAAATGCTGCCTCAACTATGAACTCGACACCTATCTTGACGCACTCCAAAGCTTCCCGCAGCAGGCTGAAATGCTGGATACCGTCAAGGGAAATGCCATTTTGGTCAAGAAGGATATTTTTAAGAGCATCATGTGGTACGTGCTGCCAGACAGCAACCGCCAATACCCACTGACGATTGAAACCGTCAGAAAAATCAAAGAGATGAATTCCCGCGGCGTGAAAGCGACCGAATTGGAGACCGCAGAGGTAGGAAACGCTCAGAAGATAAAGGAGGAAGATCTACAGTTCGTGGATGTTGTCGGACAGATAAGCTTACGCAGCCTTGAGCGCAATAGCCAAAAGAGAAAGCAGCGTGAAAAAGATCGCACCAGTCCTCCCCCCGCACAACAAAAGCGAAGCGAAGAAAGAAAAGAGGTTGGAAGACCCCAGAAACGTGAACAAACGCCCCAGACAAAACAACAGACCACTCCGCCACCGCGGCAACCGCAACAGCGTAACCGACCGACAAGAGGGCCGAAGACGAATCCCTGATGGCAAGTCTAGGCGCTTCCACTTGATTGAATGATATTGAAACGCATCATACTCCCGTGCTCGGTCATCATCCTGTGGCTGTTGATCGCTCAAAGTTGCATGCGCTTCCGGATCAGCGACAGCAAGGCTGCAGCGTCGTTCAAAAAAGTCGGATTACAATTGAAGACGGGCGTCTTCCGCATAAGAGGCCGGGATTTGCACTATGTGATGACCGGAAATGATACCCTGCCGACACTCATGCTCATCCACGGCACCCCGGGATCTTGGACCGCTTTTGAGAACTACCTAAAAGACAGTGCTTTATTGCGCATCTACAAGGTTGTCAGCATCGACCGTCCAGGGTTCGGCTACAGCGGGTTCGGCAAGGCATTGAACCTGGAAGAACAGTCAAGCCTGTTGGTCAGTCTCGCGGATTCCTTGCATGACGGACGGCCGGTCTTCCTCGCAGGTCACTCATTGGGCGGTCCGTTGGTCGTGAAGATGGCTGCTGAAAGACCTGACATGTTCAAAGCGATCATGTTGATATCGGCTTCCGTAGATCCGGCATTGGAACCAAAAGAGGAATGGCGGAAATTCATGGACATCATCCCATTTCGGTTCCTGTTGCCGGGAGCATTCCGCCCAAGCAACAGGGAACTCCTGTACTTCAAATCAGATATCCTTTCCATGTCTAAGGATTTAAGCAAGATCCGCGGAGTGGTCCATATCATCCATGGAGCAAAAGACTCATGGGTCCCTGTGGGGAATGCCGGATTTGCGAAAAAAAACCTCACCCATGCATCTGCTGTCCACGAGCTTATCATATCCGATGGGAACCATTTCATCCCCTGGACATACCAAAAACTGGTCGTGCAGGAAATGGCGGGCATGCGGTGATGCCCTTAGCGGAGCGACCGGTAAATCTGTTCGTGGATATTGCTGCGCACATTCATGCGAAGCAGTTTATTGCTCCCATCCGGATGCACACGATTCGATAGGAAAACAAAGACCAGATTTTCTTTGGGGTCTGCCCAGGCACAAGTGCCCGTGAACCCTGTATGGCCAAATGTCAAAGCGGAGGCGCTGAGGGTCGGATATGGCTCTTTACGGGTGGTATTGTCCTTTTCCGGCTTAT
>CAJBPC010000073.1 GCA_903957405.1 uncultured bacterium
CTCAGACAGCGACAACCATAGGATGTTTTTCGCAACGGGTGCGATCAGTTTGAGGTCATCATCCCCGATCGTTTTGAAATTAACCGCACTCACCTCAAGCAGATGGCTTCCGATGGAAACCGGACGCACCACGAACCCTGCCTTTCGGAGGGCGACCATGGCCGATGAATCCGGTATGCCGACATCCGGAAGGGGATCGGCAACCGGCAACTGCGGTCTTTCTCCCGATATGAATGGCCTGACCGTATCATTCCCGGCGTGATCGCGTATCTTCTCCCCTCCTGATGCGCCATGCTGTATCCACCAATGGATCAGCGCCGTTTCCTGAGGCGTCAACTGTTTTTTACCTTTAGGAGGCATGTGCTTTTCATCCTCGCCCGGCAAGGATATGCGTTTGAATAATTCACTCACCGATGCGTCTCCCGGCATGATCGCCGCGCCTGTCTTTCCACCTTTCAAGAGGCGCTCGATCTCATCCATCCGGTATCCGCCCTTGGTCTTTTTCACATTGTGGCACTGAACGCATTTCGCTTCGAACACCGGCTCCAGCAGACCGGCATACACGGTGATGTCGGAGGTGTCGGTGATGGCCGGTATCGGTTGGATGGATCCCGGGTCTTTCGACCGTGTTGCGTTGTCGGGGGATGCCGAGAAATTCAGGTAGCCTTCACCGTGAGTGAGGCTTCCGCCAAGATGGCCTGCCACACCGAGGAGGATCATCGCCAGCCAGAAACATGCGTGATATGCTTTTGCGGCCAGGGTCGACAAGCGGTGCCGCTTATGCAAGAGGAACAACATGGTGACGGTCGCGGTGAACAGCAGCGCAGACCATTGGTGTTGGAAGACCGCCTCCTCCTCATATTCGCCCGACCATGAAAGAAACCAGCCGAAAAGGGATGCGCACAACGAGGAAACGGCCACCGCAGCCAGCATGAATGCCACCCAGGCATCCTGCTCCCGGATATGTCGCGGTGAAAGGTATCGCACGGTGAAGGCCAATATGAATATGCCGATCGGCAGATGGACGACAAGCGGATGGAAACGACCCAGTAGATCCGTGATCATGCAATGAGGTTGTGTATGACATTGCCCGACACATCGGTCAGCCGGTATCTTCTGCCTTGGCTCTTGTAGATGAACTGCTCATGATCGATGCCCATGAGGTGCATCATCGTCGCCTGGAAATCGTGCACATGCACTTTATCCTTGACCACATTGTGTGCGAAGTCATCCGTTTCGCCATAAACCATTCCGGGTTTGACACCGCCGCCGGCCATCCACATCGTGTAGCAACCGGGGTGATGGTCACGTCCGAAACTTTCCGGCGTAAATCTCCCCTGCGAGAAGCTTGTACGCCCGAATTCTCCGCCCCATACCACGAGGGTGTCATCCAGCAATCCGCGCTGCCGGAGGTCCTTCACGAGGGCCGCAGAGGCCTGGTCGGTCATCTTCGTCGCGCTGCGGATACCCGCGGCGATCGCGCCATGGTGATCCCATCCGAGATGATACAACTGTATGAACCGCACATCCTTTTCGGCCAGGCGCCTTGCAAGAATGCAGTTGTGTGCGAATGTGCCCGGCTTGAGGACATCCTCGCCGTACATGTCGAGGATGTGCTGGGGTTCATCCGAAAGGTCGGTGATGGATGGGATGGCCATCTGCATCTTGTAGGCCATCTCGTGCTGATTGATCTGGCTCTCCACTTCCGGATCA
This sequence comes from uncultured bacterium, assembly GCA_903957405.1. Classification (GTDB taxonomy): domain Bacteria; phylum Bacteroidota; class Bacteroidia; order Chitinophagales; family Chitinophagaceae; genus Pollutibacter. Next base: position 1,714 of record CAJBPC010000073.1, read on the forward strand.
TGCCACACTTCGTTCTGAAGCCTGTTGAATCCCTTGATGTAATCCAATGCCCGGCGCCTGTCCATGCGATCGATGCCATCGGGATTGTTGAGATACGGTACCGGATCGTTGGTGGACATGAACTGCACGCCCTGGTGGTGCGAAGGCAGGAACCCGCTGCTCCAGGCGGCGTTGCTGATGGGTTGATCTCCGCCGCCTTTCGACAGCATGACGATGAAGGACGGAAGGTTGTCGTTCATGCTCCCCAATCCGTAACTCAACCAGGAGCCGATGCACGGCCTGCCGCTCAGCTGGTTGCCCGTCTGGGTGAATATGAGTGCCGGTTCGTGGTTGATCTGTTCGGTGTACATCGACTTCACGATGCAGATGTCATCGACGATGGATGATATGTGCGGGATATGTTCGGAGAGGTACGTACCATTGGCACCGAACTGGCTGAACGTGGCTGTCGGCATCGCCAGCGGAAAGGAATACTGGTTGCTGACCATTCCCGAGATCCTGTTCTTCCCGATCACGGATTCCGGGATCTCCTGACCATGCATCTCATACAGCTTCGGCTTGTAATCGAAGAGCTCCATCTGCGAAGGGCCTCCGCTCTGAAAAAGATAGATCACCCTTTTCGCCTTCGGCATGAAATGCGGGTTCACCAATGGCCGGTTGCTTTCTTCCGCCGCCTCACTGATGACCTTTGCGACATGCTTGTCGTCTTTGCATCCGGTCAGTGCATTCAGCGCCATCCCGCCCAGTCCAAGTACGGACCCGCGCAGGAAATCCCGGCGCCGTTTTTGAAAATGCATATTCATCCCCTCGTTCATCCGGATTTATTTTCTGGTTAGGAATTCGTCTGTGTTCATCAGTGCGAGTGCCGTATTTGAAAGGCATGCCAGCTGCAGCTCGTCCCCCGTCTCCGCCCGCCTGACGCCGGTGGAAAGCAGCGCCTTTGCCTTTACCGGATCTTTTTCAAAGCTGATGCGTTCCGCATGGTACATCTCCTGCATCAGTGCGGCCTCCCGGTTGTTCGGAAAGCGTCCGGTGATCAGCCTGAACCCGTACCGCAGTCGTTCCTCGAGTTGCCTGCCACCTTCCTGCATCATCCTGACACCCACAAACCTCGCCGCCTCGACGATCTGCGGATCGTTGAGCATTGCGAGCGATTGCATGGGTGAGCTGGAGACCTCCCGCTGCACGATGCAGACAGACCTGTCGGGAGCGTCGAATATCTGCAGGAAGGGCACCACACTGGTCCGCTTACGCACGGTATAAATGCTTTTCCGGTGGATATCCTCGCCTGAGGAAAGGACATACTGGTATCGCCAGCCCTTATCACTGAGTTCTTCCCATAGGCCGGCCGGTTGGTAAGGATACACACTCGGACCGCCCACTTTGGACGACAGCAGGCCTGCAACAGACAATGCATTATCGCGGATCATTTCAGCGGGAAGTCTGTACCGCGGGTTCCGGGTGAGGTATCTGTTCCTGGGGTCTGCTTTTAGAACGGCCGCATCATTCACCGATGCCTGCCGGTAGGTGGCACTCATGAAAACATATTTCATAAGGGCCTTTGTATCCCAACCCCCTTGCCGGTATCGGACAGCCAGGTGGTCCAGCAATTCCGGATGCGAGGGCATGGCGCCCTGGTTGCCAAAATCATCCGATGTTTCCACAAGGCCTTTGCCGAATATCAACTGCCATACCCTGTTTACGGCGACCCTTGCCGTGAGCGGATTTTTTTCATCGAAGAGCCATTGGGAGAGCCCGAGCCTGTTCCTGGGAAGCTCGTCGGAAAAGGGCAGTATGGCATTGGGGGTCGAAGGAACAACCTTCTCCCCATGGCTGTCGTAGATGCCGCGCTGCAGGACGAATGTCTGTCGGGGCTTCGGAAGGTCGCCCATCACCATCACCTCTTTCACAGAATCGTAGAGGTCACACAGCGATCTGCGCGCAACCAACAGGGATGAGTCTCCGGACCGGGCCGTTTGTTTTTTCAGGGGAAAGCTTTTAAGCGCATGCAAGTATCCCACTTCCGGAGCGGAAAGGACATCGGAAAAAACATGAAACTCATCCACTTCCCCGCGGGGCATGGTCCTGTCGAGGACCTTCTCCCCGAGTGTAAGACCTCTGATCGGGCCCTTGTGGATGCTGTATTGCTGACGGATATTCTTCACGAGATGATCGTACTCCACATCAAGGACTGACTTCTTCCCGTTGATGTACAGGCTCACACCCCTTGCCTTGCTGCTGCCATCATAGCTCACCACGATGTGGTTCCATGTGTTCAGCGGCAGTTTTTCCGTACTCATCACACTGATCGCATCATGAGGGAAATTATGGCTGAGCCTGAAGTTCACCCGGTTATCTTTCAAGAGCATGTCGTAACCCTGGTAGCCATATCGATGGATCTCAGAGTGGTAGAACACGGTTGCCAAAGGATAGCGCTCCGGTACTTTCAGCCAGAAACTGTAGGAGAAGGGTTCGTATCTTTCGAAATACCCCACTGTGGTAGGGGGAAAGACCACCTGCGTCTCATCGTTATAGCGAAGCGATCTGCCGACTTTCCCCTGACCGTATTCCACCTTCCGGTATTGGGGATTCGTTTTCGGATCGGCTTCATTGAAGAAGGCGCCAGATTTGTCATCCTTTTTCATGTCCCGGTCGAAATCCAGTTTAGCGATCGCCTTTGCAGCGAGGGAACGACTTATTTCCTTTTCACCTCCTGCAAGCTGCGCGGCGACGTATGCATCGAACCTGATCGCATCGGCTCCTTCAAGCACACCGATGCGGCTTTTAAGTTCCTTGATGGATGACTCATCTTTTTCAGACGTGAGCAGCAAGGTGGGGCCCGGCACGACTCTTTCATCGCCATAATTGGGACCTCCCTTTTCGAAAGTGCTGTTGAAAAAAGCGAACATGGAGTAGTAGTCCTTCTGGCTGACGGGATCATACTTATGGTCATGGCATTTTGCACAACCCACCGTCATCGCCAGCACCGCCGTGCCCAGGGTGTTCGTCCGGTCAGTGACGTATTCCACCCTGAATTCCTCCTCTATGATGCCTGCCTCACTGTTCTGTTTATGGTTTCTGTTGAAGCCCGTCGCAAGGATCTGTTCCTGCGTGGCGCCGGGGATCAGGTCTCCCGCCATCTGCCAGCTGATGAAATCATTGAAAGGCAGATTGCGGTTGTAGGCACTGACGACCCAATCCCGCCAGGGGCTCATGTCCCTGTGCTTGTCGTCGAGGTATCCGTGGCTGTCGGCGAACCTCGCCACATCGAGCCAGTAGGCCGCCATGCGCTCGCCGTAATGTTTTGACGCAAGGAATCCATCCACGAGCTTCTCGTATGCTTTGGGGTCCTTGCTCGATACGTAGGCGTCTATTTCGGAGATGTCGGGGGATATGCCGCGGATATCGAAACTCAGGCGCCTGACAAGTGTTTCCCTGTCGGCTTCCTGCGCAGGATGCAGGGCTTGTTCCTCTATCTGTTGCAGAACGAATCTATCGACATCGTTTTTGACCCAATCTTCATCATCGACCGTCGGAGGTGTAGGATCTTCTGGAGCGACAAAGGCCCAGTGCGGTTTGTACTCAGCGCCCTGATCGATCCATTTGAGGAGCATCGCCTTTTCCTGCGGGAGCAATTCGAGATGCGACTCTGGGGTGGGCATCCGCTCCTCGGGATCGTCACTGAGGATTCGGCGGACAACTTCACTCCCTGAAAGGCTACCGGGCTTGATGGCGCGCAATCCCGACTCCGTCACTTTCCCATAGGCGAACGAAGCGATGTCCAGACGAAGGTCCGCCTTCTGCTTCTTGGCATCCGGACCGTGGCAGGAGAAGCATTTATCAGAAAGGATCTTTTTCACATCCCGGTTGAAATCGACCTTGTCGGGAAGGGATCCATACGCCGCAGCCACGTCGGCAGGCATGTCTACGCGACCGCAGGCAGTCATCAGGAGCGTGGCTGCAGTGAAGATGCACATCAAGACAAGCAGATATCTTTTCATCGGGCAACGCTTTTCGGTTCAAATTTACCTCAGTTATCGATTGAAGCCAATTAGAAAAACAAGCGGCTTTGTGTACTTTTTTGGCAATTGATCGGGATGCATTGAACCGCTTCCAGACAACGCTTCAGGCACACTCGGCATGTATGTGTGGTCTACGATCGAAGATCTGAAAATGCCGACGGGATGCGTGTTCCAATGCGTACAGAGGCATCTCGACAACACATACAAATTAACGTTTTTCACCGAGGTTGAAAAATATCTGGCGCATCTTCAGATCAGGCACGGGCCCGTCGGCAAACGAAACCGGAGAAACGATAACAGCGCAGTTTCAGTAATTTCATCCTGACCCAAAAATATCATCATGTTCAAACATCAAGTCTTAGGTACGCTCGCCGCGATGGCACTGCTCGGCTTCGAGCTGAATGCACAGGACATCCACGTGTCCGTAAAGGGCCATGACAGGAATAATGGCACGGCAGCCAAGCCGGTCGCCACACTGGAAGCAGCCAGAGATCGCGTCAGATCGTACAAGAATAAAAACGGACTTCCCCGCGGAGGCATGAAGGTCGTCATCCATAAAGGGACTTACGATCTGTCATCCACATTTGTGCTGAGCGAGGCGGATGCCGGTGACAAGGACGCCCCTGTCGTATGGGCGGCCGCTGCCGGCGATACGGTGAGCATCACGGGAGGAAAGACCATCCAGCCCGGGAAATTCAGTCTCGTAAAAGACAAAAAGATCCTTGACCGTCTTGAAGCCCCGGCAAGGGGGAAGGTGCTCCAGGCCGACCTGCGTGCCGAAGGGATCAAAGACTTAGGCCGGCACCGGCAGTATGGTCACGCCCTACCCGTCGTGCCTGCCACCCTCGAACTCTTCTTCAACGGAGAACCCATGACCCTGTCGCGCTACCCCAATAGCGGCGCCATGAAGATCGGCAAAGTGACCGATAAGGGGTCCGTGCCGAGGATCGGCGATAAATCGAACCGTGGACCCATTTTCGCATATACCGATGACCGGCACAAGAAATGGGCCGGACAAAAAAACATCTGGATACAGGGCACCATGAACTATGGGTATGCAGATGATTACAATTCGATCGAATACATCGACACCATCACAGGGCAGGTGAAGCTTCACAAGCCGCATCTCTATGGCGTGGCTGCCGGAAGGGATTACCAGGAATATGTTGCGATCAACATCCTGGAAGAACTTGACAGCCCCGGAGAATGGTTCGTCGATGATGCAACTGGCATGCTTTATTTCTGGCCGCCGACACCTATGAAAGGTTCGCTCGTACAGGTGTCCATCCTCGAAGACCCCATCATCGCATTGGAAGGCACGAAGCATGTCCAGCTGAAAGGACTGACCGTCGAAGCGGGAAGGGGCATCGGCATATACGTCGAACGCAGCCACTACACGCTCATAGCCGGCTGCACCGTCAGGAATGTCGGCACATCCGGGATCTTCATGGGTCAAGGCGCAAGGTTGCTCGACGAGACGACCTCTGTGGATGATTATGTGGGCGAACCGATGTCGCGACAGGTAGGAAGTCTGCAGAATCATATCTACAGCAACACCGCATGGAACAGGAACGCCGGCAGCAACAACGGCGTATTGAGTTGTGATGTGTACAATACCGGCAGCGGAGGCATCTACATCAGCGGCGGCGACAAAAAGACGCTCACACCGGGCAACAGCTATGCCAAGAACTGCAGGATCCACAATTATACCAGGCGCAACAAGTTCACATGGGCCGGCATCAGGGTGGACGGCTGCGGGAACAAAGTCTCGCACAACGAGATCTTCAACTCCGACTGGCACGGCATCTTCGTCCATGGCAATGAACATGTATTCGAATACAACCATATCCATGATGTCACCCTGAATTCGAACGATACGTCACCCTGGTACATCGGCCGGAACCCGAGCGACAGGGGCAATGTGGTCAGGTACAATTACCTCGACAACTGCGGCAATGCCAACCGCATGACCATGGGCATCTACTGCGACGACTCCTCCGCTGACGTGTATGTCTACGGCAATGTGTTCAACAACATGAAGACAGACCACGGCGTGCTCTTCAGCAATACGGGCTGGCATCTGGTGATGCGGAACAACATCGTCATCAATCCGATTTCCCATACGGCCGTGAACTCAGCCCACTACTACACATGGGCCGCAGCGCAGGCCGTGGAGACGTTTGGGAAAGAGGGTCTGCTGAGGAAAAGGCTGGAAAAAGACATCGATTTCAGGTCACCCCCCTACTCGACGAAATACCCGACCCTGCTGCCATACCTGGATGTCATCCAGGAAGACAAGGAATGGGAAGGCATGCGGTCAAAGGGAAACCTGCTCGAAGGGAACCTGATCATCGGCGGACCGGAGAACCCCATCAAACTGCTCGGCGGACAGTATGCGCAGATGGATGGTCGGAACAACTGGGTGACGAAGGAAGATCCGGGATTCGTAGATATGAAGAACAAGAATTTCAATCTAAAACCTGACGCAAAGGCATTCCGCATGATCCCCGGGTTCGAACCCGTGCCTTTCGATAAAATGGGAATCTACAAAGATGAATACAGAAAATAAATACAAAAAGAGGATCGGGTCGGCAAGGCGCATCCTGCTCACCTGCCTTTGCTTCGTCGCAATCGCCGGCACGCATGCGCAACCCGACATTCGCCCATACCGCGTGGCATGGAACGAGCAAAGCGTCAACTCCTCCGGATCCATGCCCTTGGGCAATGGCGACGTGGGTGCCAATGTCTGGGTGAACAAAGAAGGCGTACTGAACATCCTCATCTCTAAAACGGATGCGTTCAGCGAGATCGGCAGACTGCTGAAGATCGGACGCATAGAGGTGAAGATGTTTCCGAACATCCTCGATGCGAAGATCTTCAGCCAGGAACTGCTGGTCGAAAAAGGGATGCTGCAGATCCGCGCAGAAAAGGACGGTAGGAAGATCGACATCCTATGCCGCATCGATGCCAACAGTCCTGTGATCATGGTGGAAGGCAAAAGCAATTTCCCTGTGGCGGTGGAAGTCGTCAACACCATGTGGCGGACCGCTGCAAGGCCGCTGACAGGGGATGAAAGGCATTCGGGATACGGTGTGGCTTTCAGGGAGGAACCGTTCATGACGGAGGTGGATACCGTGCTGCGCATGGATGATGCCATATCCTGGTGTCATGAGAACAAAACCTCCATCTGGCAGATGACACTCGACAATCAAAACATCAGCGACTTCAACCGACAGGGAACCGACCCGCTGAAAGGCCAGATATTCGGCGCCATTGCAGGCGGAGAGAACTTCACCGCGACGGATCCCAAAAAATTGCAGACCGTCAGCAATACCAAGTCGTTCAGGCTGCACGTGGTCGTCAGCAAGTCGAAGGATGCAGGCATTGAAGGATGGAAAGAAAACATCCATGCGCAACTCCGCAGATCGATCCGCGAGCCTGCCGCTGCGATGGCAAAAAAACACAGCGCATGGTGGGCGGATTTCTGGAAAAGGCATTACGTCATCATCACTTCTGCAGATGCCGCGGAGAAGACTTTCGAGATCACAAGGGCCTATCTCCTGCAGCGGTATATGAACGCCTGCTCCGGCAGAGGCGCGGTTCCGATCAAATTCAACGGTTCGATCTTCACCACAGACCTGAATGAAGACATCGGCCCCGGACGTAAAGGTTTCGATGCAGACTTCAGGGCATGGGGCGGGAATTACTGGTTCCAGAACACCCGGCTCATCTATTGGACGATGTACCATGCAGGGGATGCGGATCTGATGAAACCCTTCTTCGACATGTACGTCGATGCGTTGCCCCTCGCCCGCTTCAGGACCAACAGATACTTCCGGCACGAAGGGGCATACATCACGGAGACCATGACGCCATGGGGATCCTACCTCATCGACAACTACGGTTGGGATAGAAAAGGCAAACCGGATGGCGTCTCAGACAATCTCTATATCCGGTACTATTGGCAGGGCGGACTGGAGCTCTGCACCATGATGATGGAGCATCTTGAATTCACAGGAGACAGTGCATACTTCAAGAGCAGGCTGGCTCCGTTCATCAAAGAGATCATCACGTTCTTCGACAAGCACTACAAAAGGGATACCGATGGCAAGCTGATCATCAGTCCGGCACAGTCGCTGGAAACCTATCAGGAAGGAGTGGTCAATCCGCTGCCTGAAATAGCGGGACTGCACTGGAACCTGGAGCGCATCCTCGGTCATGCGGCATCATTCGGCGATTCCGCATTCATCAAACGATGCAGGTCGTTCCGCAATGAGATCCCTGAGATACCATACAGGGATACGAACGGAATCAGGGTCATCTCTCCAGGATCCAATCTGGGGGCGAGACTGAACATTGAAAATCCCGAACTGTATGCCGTATTCCCGTACAGGCTTTTCGGAACCGGGAAACCTTCCCTGGAGCTCGGCAGGAACACCTTCGCATGGAGGGGCTATAAAAGCTGGAACGGATGGCATCAGGATGCCATACAGGCAGCCCTGCTCGGCCACACCGGTGAAGCGAAAAAAATGGTCGTGCAGAATTTCACCACCAAGCACAGCGGCAGCAAATTCCCTGTCTTCTGGGGCCCCAACTACGACTGGGTACCCGACCAGGACCATGGCAGCGTGACCGCCAGGGCCATACAGAACATGCTCGTGCAATCGGAAAAGGACGAGGTCCTGCTGTTCCCCGCATGGCCGAAAGAGTGGAATGTCGCATTCAGGGTGTCCATTCCCGGCAACAGGATCTTGGAAGGGACCTATGATCAAAAATCAGGCGTCCGGCTTGCAGGCAGACCCGATGGCGTAAACATAAAAATCATGATCGACTGATCCCTGCCGGATTTATATTTATTTTAAAAGTTCGATGATCAGGACATGATGAAAAAAATCCTGTACTCCGCCATTTGTCTTTTCATCGCCTTCTCACAGGGCGTTGCACAACAAAGACCGAATGTCATCTTCATCCTGGCCGACGACCTGGGACATGGCGACCTGAGTTGTCTGAATCCCGGTTCGAAGATCAGCACACCGAATATCGACAGGCTTGCCCGGGAAGGGAAGATCTTCTCGGATGCCCACAGTCCCGCATCACTGTGCACCCCGACGAGGTATGGCTTACTGACCGGCAGATACGCCTGGCGGACCGGACTGAAGAAAGGTGTGTTGAAACACTATGACCCGCCGCTGATCGAAAAGGAAAGGTTCACGGTAGGCCGACTTTTCCAGGATAATCAATATGCAACGGCATGCATCGGTAAATGGCATCTCGGCTGGGACTGGCCCCTGAAAAACAATGGATTTTTCAGGGACTCCGTCACCGATGAACACATCACGCCGAAGGACAGGTTGAGGATTGAGCAATGGGTTGACTTCTCCAAGCCGCTGCAAAATGGGCCGACCACCAGAGGCTTTGACTATTACTTCGGGGATGATGTACCCAATTACCCGCCTTATGCATTTTTCGAAAACGACCGCGTACTGGGATCACCGGAACTGCTCAAGCCCGATTCCATGTACGGGCATCCCGGATTCATGGTGCGAGGCTGGGATCTGGAAGCGGTCGTTCCGACGATCACCAACAAAGCCGTGGAATACATTCTTGCAAAAGGAAGATCCCGAAAACCGTTTTTTTTATTCTTCGCCCTGACATCTCCGCATGTCCCCATCGCACCTTCCGCCCGCTTCAAGGGAAGCAGCAAAGCGGGACCTTACGGGGATTTCGTACAGGAGACCGACGATGCCGTCGCGCAGGTGATCAAGGCCGTGGCGGCTGCCGGCATCGCACAAAACACGATCATCATCTTCACGAGCGACAACGGTTCACCCGGGCAGGACGGCAAAGGGATGAGCGGCGCCATGAACGCAGTCATGAACTACGGACATTTCCCCAACCACCCGTTCAGGGGCATGAAAACCGACTTGTGGGAAGGCGGACACCATGTGCCCTTCATCGTCAGATGGCCGGGCAAGGTGAAGGCCGGAAGCACCAGCGACGCCACCATCTGCCATACCGACTTCATGGCGACCTGCGCGGAGATCCTGTCATCCCCCATACCCGAAAAAGAAGGACAGGACAGCTACAGCCTCATGCCGTTGCTGCTCGACATGAAGGACCGGAGGTTCGACAGACCCCATACCATCCACCATTCAAGTGAAGGCATCTTCGCGATCCGGCAGAAGGATTGGAAGTTGATCATGACCGGGAATTCCGGGGGCGGACTGGTGCCCAGCGCGCCTGACACCATCAATGGAACACCCGTCAACAGACAACTCTACGACATGAGAAAGGACCCAACGGAAAGAAACAACCTGTACCTGAAGTTCCCGGAAAAAGCAAAAGCGCTCGAGGCGCTTTTGCAAAGATCAAAATAAATATAAGGCAGTGCGGCTGTTGATCCGACATCGACTGCGAGATCGCCGACGAGATCGAAATAAATATAAGGCTGCGCCATCGAACTTTCGGACACTCAAGCCGTTTTGACATCGTTCTCCCATCCGGTGGACTTCAGGGCGGGATCATTCTCCTTCTTCAGGAAGTCGGCGCCGGCGGCTGCACCTCCGATATCATCGAGCATCATGGCATCGTCCCCCACCACTTTCACAGGCTCCTTCCATGACGTGCTGTTGTCGTTGTACGCCTTATTGGAAAGGGAATTGTAACAGGAGATGATCGACCACCTCGGATGGTCACTCAGGTTTGCTTCACTTCGGTGCAAGAGGTTGCTGTGAAAAAACAGGGCATCCCCGGGTTCGAGTTCGACATGCACATGCTCCAGGTTTTCCAACGCATGGTTCACCATCACCATGTCGGCACCGACCTGCTCTCCCGAGAAACCATGGTTCACCCTGCCCATCTTATGAGATCCCTTGATGACCTGCAGGCATCCATTCTCCCTGTTGGCCGGCGTGAGGGCGATCATGATGCTCACCAACTGCTCCGGAAAAAGAAATTGATTCTTATACCAATACCCATAGTCCTGGTGCCATTCCCAAGCGCCCCCGATCCTCGGTTCCTTTTGCATGAGCTTTGTATGGAAATGACAGACAGGCGCATCACTGTCAAGCAGCTTTGAAGCACCATCGACCATTCTTTCGCTCCGGAGCATCATGCTGTACACGTCTTCCCCGGGCGTGAACCAGAGTGTGAGTTTCGAATTCTTTCCGGAACTGTCGACGACATTGGCTGCATTGTCCTTCACCACATTGTCGTGCGTGGCGATGGCATACAGCTTGCCGATCTCCGCATCACTGAAGAATTTCTTTACGATGACATAGCCGTTGTCCTTGAAACTGACAACATCACTGGCGCTGAGTCGGTATGACATAATGAAATGTTTTAGAAATTTATTGAAGCAATTTACCGAAGACCATATCCTGCAAAATGAAATGATTGGCGAATGAGTATATTATTTCAGCAGGAGCATTCTCATACGCGCTCCAGCATATATGGATATGTATTCCCGGCGTTCCATTGGGCAACGAAAAGATTCTTATCCTTATCTACGCACACATCATGGCAATGCTTGAACACCGGCGTGCCCTGCACCATCGGCAGGAGTTCTCCGTTCCTGTAGGTCGGTTTTGTCCCGCCGGGATTTGACACGACCCTGTTGCGCCCATCGAGGATCGTCACGAAGCCGGCATTGTACGTGAGCATATGATTTTTCAACGCAGAAAAACAAACACCCGAATAGAGATGCTCCCCATCGAACACCGCCCTGCTCACATAAGCGCCGGGCACCTGGATGGAAGAACGATACACCCCGTCGAGACTGAAGATCTTGAAGCAGGTCTTTACGCGGTCGGTGCACATCAATACCGGGTCTGACGGATTTCTGACGTCAAGCGTGACGCCGTGCGCCTGCTTGAAATATTTTTCGCCAAAACTATCCCCCCCGAACTTCCGTATGAATTCCCCCCGCGGAGTGTACTGCAGGATGAATTGCGAACCGTATCCATCAGCCACGTATATGTCACCGTTCGGACCGATGCAGGTCTCCGTCGGTTTGAACTTATCGCAGTCCCCGTAAGCCCCTGTGAACTTCGGATGCTTGATCGTCAGAAGGATCCGCCCCTCCAGTGTCGTCTTGTACACCTCGCCCTTTTCGTGATCGGTGATGTACAGGAATTCCTCGCCGCCCTCATCGTGGATCGTCAACCCGTGTCCGCCGGGGAAATCATGCCCCCATGAGTCCAGCAACTTCCCCGACCGGTCGTAGATCAGTATGTTATTGCGCGTTTCATTGGTGAGCAGAAAAATACGCCCCTTCCTGTCGATCACCATCTCATGGCAATCCTTCACCGGATTGGTCGGACCGAGCACGCCCCAGGAACTGTTCACTCGGTATGTGAAATCCCCGTGTCCGATGACCGGCCCCTTGCTCTTAGTTGCACGCATGATGCTGAAAGGTTTGGCACACCCGATGCCTATGGCGGAGATCGATGCCTGAAGGATGAAATCACGTCGTTTCATGATGAAGCTTTCTTTGCGTCAAGATAAGTCAGTTCCCGGTATTTTTCCATCTTCCATTGAAAGCAAATTCATTTCATTTCAAAGCCGAAAAAATACAATTTCGGGCAACGTGATGAACACTTAGAAAAACGATTTCCGGATACCGAAAAAACATGCGATGTGCATGCGAGGGGGAACTACCCTTTTTCTGCGACAGGTTTTTTCGCTTGAAAGGTTTTACTGATGTGGGTTACAGCGTTTTTTATTTTATTTAGTAAGACAAATATGATTTTAGGGTGAATGCCTCCGGATCATATATTTTTTTGGCATGAGCGCCCGAAAGGCCGGTCGATGCCCACAGGCTCACCGGGGGGATGGCAGGTATCCGGTACGTTGCGCCATAGCGACGACCCGTTCTCCATCACGCAGCGGTATCCTGCCGGTGTACACTTCCCATCGAACGGGTTCAACACCCTGCTTCCCGATGACTTTGTATACGATGGAGGCGCCGGGTGTCGCGCAATGCACCTTCGCGTATTTTCGGGTATGCGTGACCGTTGGCACTTCCGTCGCGGGAGGCTGCGATTTTCCCAGCCACCATTCGGAGATGAGTTGTTTCTCGGGTATCCCGCCAAGATCAGGAACCTCCGACTGCCACTGCCTGAAAGCCTTGCGCATCCGCTGGAGCACTGCCGCATGGGCGGGATCCGCAGATAGGTCATGGAGCTGATGGGGATCGGCCTTCACATCATAAAGCTCCTCCTGCCCGCCCTTCTTTCCGAACCATCGCATCTGGACGGCGTCGAGTTTTCCGGCATCCCGGAGGCGGAGGATGTCGCGCATGGATGGCTGCTGCCGGCGATATGCGAGGTCCATGTAGTATGGCAGTTCCGGATAGAAATTGTAGAGGTACTGATAGCGACCGTCATGCACGGACCGAACCCTGTCGTAATGGCTGTCGATGCGGTCACGGGCTGCAAAAACGTACTCCCGGGTATCTTTCGCGGCATAGCGTCCAAGCAGTGCCGATCCCTGCATATTCTTCGGGGGCGCTATCCCGGCAAGAGAAAGCACCGTAGGGGCCCAGTCGATCGAGGAGACGAGCCGGTCATCCACCCTGCCACTCACGTACATGGGTAACCGAACGATGAACGGCACGCGAATGCCGCGATCCGTCACCTCCCGTTTCACATGGGGCAGTCCGTCACCATGGTCGGACCAGAACATGACGATGGTATGCTGCAACTCCCCGGAGGCTTCCAGCTCGCGCAGCCGCTCCCCCACCCAATCGTCCATTTCCGATACATTGGTATAAAAACGGGCGACATCGAGCCGGACAGAATCCGTATCCGGATAGTACGGCGGAAGCTTCACCTTTGCCGGGTCCACCCGAAGCGGACGCTTGCTCCGCTCCCAGACCTGGCTTTCATGGGTGGTATTGCAGTTGAAAACGGCAAAGAACGGCTGCCCCTTCGCCCTGTTCCGATAGTGTGCCTTATTACCGTTCTCATCCCAGAAGGCGGGGGACTCGGAAATCTGATAATCGGTCTTGGCATTGTTGGTGGTGTAATATCCCGCGGCGCGGAGGTATTCGCCAAGATGACGCACCCCGACAGGCGGAACGGATGAATAGCTTTTCGGCAGGCCGGTTTGCTCCGGATAGGTATTGTTGAGGGTACGCATGTTATGCCCGCCATTGCTCGTCTGGATGCGACCGGTGATGATGGCGTTTCGGCTGGGTGCACAAACACCCGCCGTGGTGAAGGCATTGGTGTAGCGAATGCCTTCCTTTGCCAGACGATCGACATTGGGCGTGGGCACCGTGTAGTCGCCGTAGCAGCCGAGGTGAGGAGACATGTCCTCTACGCTGAGCCACAGGATATTGGGGCGGTTCGGGTACCCTTGCTTCTGACTATTCCTTGTCTGGGCCGCTGACAAGGTGGAGAAGAAGCAGATGACGGGAAGAAAAAGACTGATTCGCATACGCATGATGAATGGTTTTAAGACCCGGAACAGCGGAATGGCTGCGATGCTCCGTCTTGGGTCGCACTTACAAAAAAAGCCCCTTTTAGGGGGCTTTTGAAATTTATTTTGGGTGCGGGATCCGACACCCGGCGCAGGCCTGCCGGCATCATTCGGGCATGAGTTCTTCGAGCTTCTTCAGCAACGTTTGATGTATCTGTTCGCTGCTGCCCAGTAGCTTCATCACGAAGTTGCCTTTTTGGTCGATCAGGTATTTTGTGGGATAGACCATGATGTCATAAGCCTTCACGAGATCATTCGCCGCGGGGTCATACAGGATATGGCGCCAGTCGATGCCGTCTTCGGCGATGGCCTTTCTCCAGACTTCATCCTGTTGCTTGCCGTCCCGGATCCCGGAGATCTGCTCATTAGACACTCCGATGATCTCAAAACCCCTGGACTTGTACTTCGCATACGCCTCTTTCATGCCCGGATGGCTTTTCCGGCAGGGCACACACCAGCTCCCCCAGAAATCGATGAGGATGACCTTGCCCTTGAGTGCCGCGATATCGACCGTCTTCCCGTCGAGGCCCACCTGAGAGAACGGGATCACCGGCTTGCCGATGGCGGTATTCCGATTGCTTTCGATCTTTTGGTTGAGGTTCTGTGCCGTCTTCGACTTTTTGTGCTTGTCGTCGAGCTTCGCATACCGGCTGGCGAGTTCATCCACCGGCATCACCAGGAAGAGATTCTGCAGGAAAATCAGACTGACGAACGCGGTAGGATTCGCATCGACAAACCGTATCCGATACTGCTGGTTCTCTTTTCGGAGGGCACCGATGCGTCGCATGATGTCGGCATTGCCTGCAGTGTCTTTTGCATTCAACTTCCGGTTGTGTTCCTTTTGCAACGACCAGGTGTCGCGGATGTTGGCGATGTCCCCGTTCCTGAATTTCTCGTAAAACATCACCTCCTCACTCTTGGAGGTGATCTTCGAAGCAAATGCCTCCGCAGCGTTTCCGACGATGGAGATCCGGGCATTGTCCAGCAAAAAGGTGAGCGGCGGAAATGCCATAACAGCCTTGCCTACGCGAAGATTAAGGGTCGAATCAAGGACTTCCATGCGGACAAGCTGCGGCTCATCGGTGACACCCTTCCACTCCACCAGACCCTTCTTTGACGAGGCGATGGTGTCCCTTGCCGACTTCCCGCTCTTTTGGTACATGAAAACCACCTTGTTGGTCCCAAGACCTTCAAGCTTGACCGTAACATGGAAACCCTGCTGTGCACACAGCATCAAAGGCATCAAAAATAGCAGGGCGGAGATTGTTTTTTTCATATCTTTTTTCTTATTCGTTGGATTTTAAATAACTGATCAACGATTGTCAGCCATGCCTGGATTGAGTTTAAGTATGGCCGGCGGGATCCGCATGGCAAGGCGTTCAGGCTTGAGTTTATAATCAACGCCGTCCAGAGAATGCACGGGATCTGTATTATTGTATTTCGCGTCATTGGCAAGGCGGCGCATATCGAACCAGCGCAAACCGGTACCCGCGAATTCTCGCATGCGTTCGTCCAACACCGCACGCACCATGGCATCCTGGTCCGTCGCCGTCACGGTCGCCTCTACGGCAGACATTCTGGATTTGCGCAGGAGTTCCAGATCCGCCCGGGCGCCGGCGACGTCACCGGTCCTGGCCTTGCATTCAGCCAGCATCAGATATAGGTCGGCGAGGTTCGGTCCCCAGTTAAGGGTGGTAGGGCCGTTCCGTTGCTGGCCGGGCAGTCCGGGTGCGGGTATGGCGTTGGTGGTGCTGTTGTTGAAGAAGAAACGCCTCCTTTGGTCATTGGCCGTGTACAGTGCATGCACGGCAGGCTTCAGGTACACCGTGTTCCTTGCAGTGGCCCAGTTGATGCTCATCTGTTTCAGGTAGATGTTTTCGTTGCTCAGCGTCTGTGCAGGGTACCTGTTCGCTCCAAGCCAGGGTTGTCCGGTGGTGACCCATCCCGCCATGGATGTATTGTAATTGTACAGCGAAAGGGGGAGCGTGAACCCGGGTATTGAATTGCGCGCATTGTTCAGTTGTGCCAATGCATTGGTGTAGTCTCCCATCCAGAAATATGCCAGTCCGAGGATATGGTAAGCCCCTGTCTTTGCCAGGCGGGCACGGTTCACGGTCTGTGCGGGGAGGTCGGGTATCGATTCGTTCAGTTCGCGGATGATGAAATCATAGACCTCTTTCACAGACGATCGGGTGTATCCAGATGCGCCGGCATCGGCAGTGACCACGATCGGGATGCCGGCATCCGTGGCAGCGGTGGCAGGGGCATAGGGCAATGCGAAGTAATTCACGAGCATGAGGTGCATGTATGCCCGATTCGCACGGGCCTCGGCCAACAGCTCACGCTTCTTTTGCAGGGATCCATCGGTGGCATCCATGACCCCGTTGGCCACGACGTTGTAGATGTAATTCTGTGCATAAAAAGTCCCCCACTCACTGGACTCATCTTCTTCCTGGAAAAGGTCATCCTTCCACTGGTAGGCGTTCTGGTAAAACAATGGCTGGCTGGAAAGATACGTACCCATGGAGAACACATCGTCTGACATGAGCAACGGGGCACCGGGGTATCCGAGGATGGCCGCAAATCCGCCCGGAACGTTGCGCACATTGATGAAAGTGTAGAGGTTCGTGTTATTGAAAAGCCCGTTGTAATGATCGATCCGGGTGATGACATCCAGACCTTTTGGCTCTATGTCGAGGAATTTCTGACACCCGGAGAACAACATGCCGCACAACAGCAGGCATGCGGGTAATATGGTATTTCTTTTCATGTGCATGAATTGGTATGTAAGTTATTTAAAGGCTGTCCTGAAGCCCACCGTGTAGAATGCCGGCATCGCGTTCGTCCGGACACCATCCCTCAGATTGTAGTATTCAGGATCTATCCCGTATCCATTGGCACGCCACAACATGATGTTGTTGACTTGCACATACACGGAACAATCCGTCATGCCCAGTTTTCCGGCAGCGTTGCCAGAAAGGTCATACGAGAATGTCAGGTCCCGCACTTTTGCATAGGAGGCACTGACCACATTCCTGTTGGCCTGTGTGTAGAGGTTCGTGAAGCGCAATCCGTGCTGGGCGGTGTTCCCCTCGTATCTGGGCACATCCGTCTTCGCCTCATCGCCCGCCTGCATCCATCTGTCGTTGACATATGATGGGATGTTGGCACCAAGCCGACCCGTATAAAACTGATTGACATCCCTGCGCATGACATGCCCGAGGTTGTACACCACAAGGAATGACAAGGTGAAACGGGAATACCTGAGGGTGTTGGTGATGCCCCCGTACCAAAGCGGCTGCGTCGTACCCATGTAGACGGGATCGTTCACCGTGAGGTCAGCGCTGCGGCGTGCCGTATCCTTGCCATTGGCCTTTAGCGCCATGGGATTGCCGGATGCATTCAGACCGATGTAATCATATGCGAACAGCCCGTACGCTGAATAACCCTCCACAAAAGTCGAGTTGACTTTTTGCGTGGCAGAAAGCGGCGAAGGGGTCTTCAGACTCACGATGCGATTCTTGTTGTAAGAAAGCGTCAGACCGGTCGTCCAGCTGAATCGTTTGTTCGTGATGTTTTCTGACCGCAGATCCATCTCGAAACCTTTGTTTTCGAGGTCGCCGAGATTGTTGTATGCGAAAGACCATCCCGAAGTGGGATCAGCCGGCTGGTAGCCTAGCAGGTCGGTGGTGTATTTCCGGTACACATCCACCGAACCGCTGATGCGGCTGTTGAATATGCTGAAGTCAACCCCGGCGTTCGTTGTGGCAGTACGCTCCCATGCGATCTTCTCATTCCTTGGCACAAGCACCGTGTAGCCAATGCCCAGATTGCTGAAATAAGGCACATTCACAGCACCCACGATGTCATATGGCCCGCCAAAGCCCGGGTTGGGGGCGTTGCCTCCCAATCCATAAGTGAGCCGTAGACTCAGGTTACTGACCTGTCGAACCTTGAAGAAAGACTCCTTCGAAAGATTCCATGCTCCGCCTGCACTCCAGATGGGTTTGTACTGCAGGCTGCGGTCAGAACCGAAGAGATTCGACTGGTCGAAACGGATGCTCGCATTGAGGGTATATCGCCGCTTGTACGTATATGCCGCATTGCTGTACCCCGACAGGAACCTGCGTTCGGTCTCCGTATAGGTCACAGGCTTTGACGTGAGGAGGTTATTGGTCGTCCTGCCCGTCAGGAAATTAACAGGAGGCGCCACACCTCTGACCGCCAGGGAGTCCTCGTTGTACAAGACATATGTCTGCGTCTGGAAATCATAGCCCCTGCGCATCGTCTGTACCGAAGTGTTGAGATTGTTCCTCAACTCCGTTCCGGCAATGACGGTGACCTGATGCTTGGTATCGAAGACCCTGTCGAAGTTCAACTGGTTCCTCAGCGTCCAACCCACGGCTTTGTTGTTCTGCGTCATGTAATGTCCGCCGGAAGATGGCAGATAATAAGTCGGGATACCTCCAGCCGTTGGCGACGCTTTGGTGAAATACACCAGTTCATCCCTCACTCGGTAAGAGTCCTTGTTGTAGTATTCGTACCCGTCAAGGGACGACTGCTGGTATTGCACCCTGCCTTCATAAGTGAGTCCCTTGAAGAGTTTCACCGTCAATCCGGCGTTGATCCTCGTGGAGAAATTGGTCTTTCTGTTTTTTGTCCTGGCGGACTCATGCAACGGCACATAGTCGAGGTCTATGAGGCTTTGGGTTTCAGAGATTGCCCTGAATTCCTCCTGTCGTTTCAGATATGCCTGAGACAATGGCTGCCCGGAAGGATCGGCGAACATCGCATAGGGCAGGTAGTTGTTCGTGCCATAAGGCAATGATGGCAACAGGAAATCCTCCGATTGCTCATACCCTATATTGGTGATGAGGTCGAGCTTGACGGCCGGAGAAATATTGAAATTCTGCCTCAGGTTCATCTGATAACGACTGAGGTCGGTGCGCCTGTCGTTTTTATCAAGGGTGTAGGCAAGGGAGCCGTAGTATGAATGAAACTTCCCGCCGCCATCGAAAGCCAGCGTGCCGTTCATCAACTGTCCCGCTTGCATGAGGTTGTCCCTCACCTGCCCGCGGTTATCGTAACCAGACAATGAATCGAAGCGGGCAGCGGCTGCGGATGCATTGATCAATCCGCGCGCGAGATCGTACTGGATGCGTTCATGGGGCGGTACGACAGGCGTCGATCCGATGAAGTTCGTCACCGTGGCCCATGGATAGTTCGTCGCGGAAAACACTTCCTTGCTGGTACGCAGAAAATCACCGGTCGACATCATGTTTTGGTAATCCTGATCGGGCATCCCCTTGTACGAAAAAAAACTGTTGAACTTGACCCGGATCTTCTGCTGCTCGGTGGCGGTTTTGCCTTTTTTCGTCTCGATGACGACCACCCCGTTGGCAGCTGCGGCACCCCAGATGGAAGCCGCCGTAGCATCTCGCAGGACCGTGACAGATTCCACATCCTCCGGATTGACCAGCGTGGTCAGCGTAGCCTGGTCGGCCATGGGAACCCCATCCACCACGATCAGCGGCGCACGCGCTCCAGAGATGGATGTGAGTCCGCGGACCATGAACTTCTCATTGCCGGCGCCATAGTTGACTGACAATCCGGGCACGAGGCCCTCGATCCGGTCCAGCACATTGTTGCTGATGGATTTGTTGCGGAACTCTTCACCCGACACGCTGCTGTAAGAACCGGCACTCCGCTCCTTGGGCAATGTCTGGTAACCGGTATACACCAAAGCGATCGACTTGAGCGAATTCGAACGGGCCGCGAGTACAAGCATGATATTGTCCGACGCCCCGACCGTATAGATCAGGTTATCATAGCCGACATAAGTCACCACAAGGGTATATCCGGGCTTTGCATCGACAGAGAAATTCCCCGCTGCATCGGATACCGCAGCGACATTGGTCTCCCTCACCAGGATCGTCGCTCCCGCAAGCGGATTACCGGTGCTGTCAGTCACCCTTCCACGGATGATACTGCCTGCGGCAACCTCAGAAACCGTGCTGCCGAGGGTGACGGCTTTCTCCTTGACCACGATCGTCTTATCCACGATCGTGAATGTCACGGGAAGACCTTCAAAACAACTCTTCAGGACATCCTCAATGCGGGCATTGCGCACATCCACATCGATTTTCCCCGCTTTACTGATCAGATCATCCTTGAAGAAGAACATGAATCCTGTCTGCCGGTTGATCTCCGTGAAGACTTTCGAGATCCTGACATTCTTCATGTGAAGGGTAAGCGTCTGTGAATACGTGTGCGCCGACAGCTGAAGCAGGCTTGAAAAAAGCAATAACACCGTGAGCTTCATCTTGAGCAGTTTTAAAAAGATGCTCCCATACGCGCGGCCGGGAGGCTTTTGTTCCGAAAAATGCATAATTTCAGTCGTTTTGGTTTTAACAATGAACAGCATACATCCTACATGTATCAATTGTGGACCATGACAAATTCACCGGGGGTGTTCGCAGCACTTCCCGGTTTTTTCATGCCCTTATTTTTCAAATACGGTGATC
>CAJBPC010000074.1 GCA_903957405.1 uncultured bacterium
CCACCTGAGCTTGCAGAGATGCCGTAACGACGAAAAAGGAAAGAAGCAGCATGTAGATTTTCATGAAATAGATTTTTTGATGAAAGGAATTTTCAACGAAAAAAATAATACCAAAATAAAATAAATGTAGATAATTTCAAATTAATAAAAAACATACTTTCAGAAAACATGGGAGATAGCGGTATTCGGGGGGAGTAGACATCAGCACTGCTGGTTTTTTTTCATTCACATGACGAAATAGAGATCGCCGGATCCGGTATCGTCACCGCCTTGCAAAACATGGCTAAAGCATTTCGGAAGATCATCCAGTTGCTTGAACAAAGCAAGGCAAGAGATCTGTGTATAAAGCGCCCCCCTGACGCCATGTGCAGCGAACAATCGAAAAAATATTAAAATTTACACGCATGGTAATCGGCTGATGCTTCAATATGGATTTCGATCGGACCATACCCATGGTGCGGCGGGATAAAATTAATGGATCAAAGTGTGCCGATGTTGACCGCCATATGAGTAACGCTCTGAAGAATGAGACTTCCAAATTCAAAACATCAGACGCTGCAGTGAGAACGGGATAACCCCTCAACATTTTAAAGAGTTTAACAACAACAAAAAAAACCTTTGATATTCCGTCACTAATTTGGCCGTCCAAAACCCCGCAGATGAGATTTACCAGATACAGTGTGTACTGTCTTCCGTTATTCCTATTTACTTTTTTTTCGACAACCCCCACCCTTGCTCAAAACACTCCGACGATAAGCGGAAAGGTGAAGGACACATCAGAAAGCAAAATGCTTTCCAACGCGAGTGTAGTGCTGATCCGGATCTCCGACTCAGTCATCACGGGCTTCACCCGTACAGATGCAGCCGGCGGATTCAGTCTACCCACCCCGGAAAAAGGAAGGCAACTGCTGATGATATCCTATCCGAAATATGCGGACTACATCGATACGGTATACACCGATGGAAAAGATCTCGACGTATCCTTCATCATACTGAACACCAAGGCCAAACTGCTCAAAGAGATCATCATCAAGAGCAATGCCGCCGCCATCAGGATCAAAGGGGATACGACGGAGTTCAGGGCTGACAGCTTCATGGTCACCCCCAATGCCGATGTGCAGGAGCTCTTGCGCAAGATGCCGGGATTCCAGGTGAACGCTAAAGGGGAGATCACCGCACAAGGCAGGAAAGTGAACAAAGTACTCGTGGACGGAGAAGAGTTCTTCAGTGATGACCCGGCCGTAGTGACAAGAAATCTGCGTGCCGACGCAGTAGACAAAGTACAGCTGTTCGACAAGCAATCCGACCAGGCCGCCTTCACGGGGATCGATGACGGCGAAAAGACACGCACCATAAACCTGCAACTCAAAGAGGAAAAGAAAAACGGATACTTCGGAAAAGCGGAAGCCGGCAGCGATCTCGGAGATTATGCCAATGGAAAACTGATGGCCAACGCGTTCAAAGGGAAACGAAAGATCGCCGGATACCTCACAACAGACAATACCCAATTCGAAGCGCTTAGCTGGGATGAAGCGCGAAACTATGGCGACGGAGGCAATTCATCCACCACCGTCGGCGATGACGGCAGCATCTACATGATGTATTCGAACGATGAATACGATGAAGCCAGCGGATTGCCGAACCAACAGACTGCCGGAATATCCTACGCGAATAAATGGGGGAATACCGGCACAAACAACGCCCTGCAGTATCAACGGCTCGCGACCAACTCGATCGGGTCGGAATTCACAAAAACCATACTTCCCGACTCCTCCTTCATAAACCGTTCAGAGAATATCCAGGACATCAACAAACGAAAGGCGAAATTCAGCACCACGCACGAATGGGGCACCGACAGTACCGGACTGTTCAAGATCACCCTCAAAGGAGTGAACACCATAAAAGACGCATCAGCAAACTATACGGGTGACATGACAGGTGAGAGCGGCGCAAAGATCAATGAGTCAAATCGAAAAACCTCGCTCCATGAAGACGACAAACTCCTCAGTTCCAATATAAGTTATCGGAAAAAACTCGCAAAAACCGGACGCACCCTGTCTTTCGCATCCGACCTCAGCCTGAACGATAAAACCCAGGATGCCACACTCCTGAATACCATCCGCTTCATCGATGGTGCCGGACAGGTTTCCCGCACAGATCTCATAGACCAGCAAAAACAAGGGAAACAGAACAGCTTCTCCTCTTCCTCCAATATCACGTACACGGAACCGTTAGCAAAAAAATCGTCACTCATCCTGAAATACAGCCTCGGCATCGGAAGAAATGACGCGGAAATGCTGACGATGGACAACAACGGTGCCGGAGAATACATCAACAAAGTGGATGCACTCAGCAACCATTTCATCTTCAACACGCTCAACAACACCGTATCGGCGAACTATCGATTCACTGAAAAGAAAAAGAATTTCATCATCGGGTCAGGCATCGGGAAAAGCGTTTATATGACCAATGACCTCGACCGGAAAACAGACAGCAGGTCGTCATTCACCAACTTCATACCATCGGCAAGTTTTACGTACAGTCCACGATCACAACGCAGGCTGAAAGTCGGGTACAACGGGAACACCGTGAACCCCACCCTCCAGCAGATCCAGCCCATCGCGAACAACAACGACCCGCTCAACATACTGATCGGCAATGCAGATCTGAGGCAGGCCTTCAACCATCAGCTCAGCATTGATGCCAGCGATTACAAAGTCCTGAAAAGTCAATACATCAATCTGTTTGGACGTTTCAACGCGACCGACAATGCGATCACCGGCAGCAGCACGATCGACAATAAGGGACAGAGGATCTCCACCTACGTGAATACCGACGGAAATATGAACAGCAATGCCAATGCCAGGTACGGCCGTTCGCTCTCCAAAGGCATCAATGGGGGATTGAACATCTCCCATACCTACAACAGGTACGTGAACTATGTCAACGGGGTCAGGAACCGCAACGACAACAGCAGCCTCGGCATTTCCCTCGACCTGAACATATACAACGACAAATGGCTTGGTTTTTACTGCTCGATCTCCGCAACGAACAATACGATCCGCACCACCCTGCAGCCGGATGTGAAAACGAACTACTGGTCTTACAGCATGTGGGGCAACCTGGACCTGAATTTCAAGAAGATAAAGACCTATGTGAACATCACCAATAACTTCACCCTGTATCAAAAGACCTCCACCTTCACCGACCAGCGAAACATCTTCATCCTAAGCCCCTCCGTACGGAAAACACTGACGAAGAACGATGCTCTGGAAGCCAAGGTTCAGGTGTTCGACTTACTGAACCAGAACAGCTATGTCAACCGCAACATCTCCTCGAACTTCATATCCGAAACCACCAACAACGGCGTCAGAAGATTCGCAATGTTAGGATTGATCTACAACTTCAACAAGAACGGAAAACCCCAGCAGATGTTCTGATGCGGTTCCACACAAAATAAATATGAAACATACATACATCCTTTACACGGCACTGACGATATGGCTCTCGACATCGGTCGCAGCACAACCCGTGTTCATCCAAAACGGACGCATCACCTACGAACGAAAAACCGGTCAGATGACCATGCTGGAGTCGATCCAGGATCCGGGGGAAGATAATATGTGGGTGAATGAATTGAAAAAAGTCATGCCCCGCATCGTCACGGACGTCTATACATTGGACTTCTCCCCCGAACGGACGCATTACACGCTGGAAAAAGAAAATGCCGAAAATAAATATGCCTTGATGACCCTCAAGCCCTCATCATCCAATTACGTGCTCCAGGATCTCGTCAGAAGGAAGACGACCATGTCTCGATCGGTATTCGAAAATGACTATGCGGTTTCTGACAATATGCAGACGTATCCATGGAAGCTCACCGGCGAGACAAGGGAGATCGCAGGATTCGAATGCCGGAAAGCCATCACCCGAATTTGTGATTCGGTCGTGGTCGTCGCGTTCTACACCGATGAGATCACCGTCCCCGGTGGGCCGGAGAATTTCAACGGACTGCCGGGGATGATCCTTGGGATCGCCGTGCCGCGCTTGTCGCTCAACCTTTTCGCCACCAAGCTCGAACGCAGCATGCCGGTCATCTCCGAAAAAATACTCAAAGGAAAAACAGTCGGCCGGGATCAGATATCGAAAGACATGGAGAAGTCGATGAAGGAATGGGGAAAAACCGGACAGCTGATGATGTGGCTGGCAATGCTGTGAAACGGCAGGATGAGAAAAAAAAACACGAGGGGGTGATGATGCAACAGAAAACCAAGATCCCGCATATCACATACCAGCCCACCATCGGCATGACCCACAAAGCCGCTGACAATCCCGGAACATGGTTTCAACACTACAATGGCAAGTGGTACCGCATCCGTGGAGACAGGGTTAACATCGCCGCAACGATCAGATACTGAAGGTCACGAACCCGTTCGGCGAATCAGCGAGATCCCGAAACCATGCGCTTCATTGCCATAGAGGGTTTTTCGACGCATCGGCCCGCCCAACATTCCCGCGATGAATTCCAGTCGAAGAAAAAATTGCTTTCGATACAGATCCAGCTCGATGGCCAGAGGGATCATAAAATGCCACTGCAAAAAATGCTTTCCCGCGAGATCCGGGAGGGATTTACGGTGGACGAGGGGCGACTGACCCGGCCGGAGGATGGTGCTGTCGATCCGCTGCATGTAACGATGTCCGAATGCCCATCCGGCCTGTGCATCGAAGGATGCGCACAGGTCGATGCGTCGAGAAACGGAAAAACGACGAATCAACCCGACATGTGCGCCTGCGAATCGCATCTGCTGCGTGAACGACCATGCCACTTCGGTGACCACTATGTCTGGCGTGACCTGTTCCTTTCTCACCGACAAAGAACCCGTCGGCCGTCGCATGCTTTCGGTCATGTAAAGCCCTGTGATCAGACCATGCTTTTTCCAAAAGCGATTGTCGGCATGCTTGCCGCGCCATTCCGCATCCAGATAAAAATGTTGCATCCAAGGAGAGGAAGGATTTCCCATCAATCCATTATACGGAAAACGGGAAAGAAGATCGATATACCCCACAGGCTGCTGCAGCAAGGGCGGTATGGAAAGGGGATTGCTGCCCGGCATATCCATTTCGAAACTGCGCCAGCCCACGCTTATGCTCCTGACCATTTTTTCCTGTGCGGATGACGGGAAACATGATGCCGTCAACGCAAACCAAATGAGCCCAATACGACAAAGCTGAAGAGACATTGCATTCACTTTTTTGTGGATTGGACAGGTCCTTCTTCCCCCGGTTTATCCTTTACCCTTCCCGCTTCCCGCAGTGCCTTGTCAAGCAACATCTCCATCTGCCCGTTGACGCTTCGGAAATCATCATCCGCCCATCGCACCAAAGCGGCGTAGGTCTTTTCGCTGATGCGAATTACGAATGTTTTTTTTGATTCAGGCAATGTCTGAAAATTTCAATTAGTAGATTGAACCGGTGTTGACGACAGGAGATACGGAACGCTCACTGCAAAGCACCACCAGCAGATTGCTCACCATGGTGGCCTTTTTCTCCTCGTCGAGTGATACGATATTCCTCTCGGATAATTTATGAAGGGCCATCTCCACCATGCTGACCGCACCCTCCACGATCTTTGTACGGGCTGCCACGATGGCCGTCGCCTGCTGCCGCTGAAGCATCGCGCCGGCTATCTCGGATGCATATGCGAGGTGACTGATCCGGGCTTCCATGATCGTGATGCCCGCCGGCTCCAGACGTTCATTCAGTTCCGCTTCCAACAGTTCGATGACCATCTGCCCGCCATCCCGAAGTGTGATATGCGCTTCTTCATGCTCGATGTTGTCATAAGGATAACTCGTGGCCAGGTGACGCACGGCAGCCTCGCTCTGGTTCTTTAGATATTCATCGAATCCCGTCACCTGGAAGACGG
>CAJBPC010000075.1 GCA_903957405.1 uncultured bacterium
GCCGGGAGCCGGTGGGCTGGTGGCAGCCTATCTGGGCCTGTCGATGGTCGTCGCACTCTACTTCACGGTCATGCATAACCGAGAAGATAAACTGTCTGTTCAGATGGCGTGATGCGGCCCACGCAAGCAACCGGAAACCTCACTCCATCCATTGATTTCATCCCTCGATGATGTCGGTGGATGGTTCATTGTTTACGGTCCTCATCATGCCGAGGGGATTATCGTTCTTCAACTCATCCGGCAGCAGTTCATTCGGCCAGTTCTGCCATGCGATCGGTCTGGCGAAACGCTTGATGCCGTCTGCACCCACTGACGTGAATCGGCTGTCGGTAGATGCGGGAAAAGGTCCGCCGTGATGCATGGACAGGCATACCTCCACACCCGTAGGGACGGTGTTGAGGATAAAGCGTCCGCAAAAACCCTGTATCACTGAAATCATCTCGCTGTGATTCCTGACGTCATCCAGGGTGCCCATCACGGTGCCCGTCAGCTGGCCTTCCATTTGAGTGGCCACCTGCAGCATCTCCTCCATGTCCCGACAACGGACGACGATCGAAAAAGGTCCAAATACCTCCTGATGCAACAATGGATTCCTTAGGAAGGATGCTCCATCCACTGTCGCAATGGCGGGCGTCCCAAGCATCCCGTCATCCGACGCTTCCCGGGTCGTCACGGGGCGCATGCCCTTCTGCGTCAAAGCCAGCCCCATCTTTTCCCTGAATGCCGAAGCAATGCCGGGGTGCAGCATCCGGGAAGGGGATGTCTCACCGACAAAATCCCCCAATGCCTCTGTGAATTTGTCGAGGTGCGGACCTTCTACACCGATGATGAGACCCGGATTGGTGCAGAACTGACCGGTTCCGAGTGTGATCGACGACGCGCAGTCACGGGCGATGATGACGGCATCCGATGCGAGCTTCTCCGGCAGCAGGAAGACGGGGTTCACACTCCCCATCTCCGCGAAGACGGGGATGGGCGACGGCCTTCCATTGGCCCAATCAAAGATCGTCTTGCCCGCCGTGTAAGAGCCGGTGAATCCCACAGCCTTCGTATGCGGATGTGTGACAAGCGCCTTGCCTGTTTCGTGGGAGATGCCGTACACATGGATCAGTACGTCTTCGGGTAGCCCACACCGTAAGGCTGCGGCCATGATGGCTTCCGCCACGAGTGTGGATGTCTCCGGATGCGCGGGATGCGCCTTCACCACCACGCTGCAACCCGCAGCGAAGGCGCAGGCCGTATCTCCGCCCGCAGTGGAATAGGCGAACGGGAAATTGCTGGACCCGTAGACGACCACGGGGCCGAGGGGCACCATCATCTTTCTCACATCGGGTTTCGGCGGATTTCTTTCGGGTATGGCGGTGTCTATCCGGATGTCCATCCAGTCACCGCGCTCACATGCATCCGCGTATGACGTGAGCTGGAAGATCGTGCGGCCTCGCTCATTGCGAAGCCTTGCTTCCGGCAGATTAGTTTCCCTCATGGCCGTGGAGATGAGGGCATCCCCGAGCGCCTCGATGCCCGTTGCAATCTCGCGCAGGAGCATCGCCCTGTCCGATGCGGGTCGTTTCCTGAATGTCTGGAATGCAGCCCATGATCGTTGCATGATCCCGTCTATCGATGCCGGTGGCGTATCGTTGAATCGTGTATCCATTTTTTATATTTATTTCATGAGTGGAGGATATCGTATCCTTCCGCAGCACGGGTCATCATGCCGATCGTTCCGGACCCGGCCGGATCCCGTCGCCGTTATTCAGATCGAAAGATAGTCCGGCAGCAATGGCCTTAGCCTGATCCCTTCACGGATGACCGACAGGATCCTTTCCCGCTCCGCACCCTCGAGCGGAAGCCTTGGTGCCCTGACATGTTCTGAACTGATCCCCGTCTCCGTTGCGGCGAGTTTGATGTATTGCACGAGCTTGGGGTGTATGTCGAGCTCAAGCAGGGGCATGAACCAGCGGTAGATCTCCCTGGCTTCATGCAGCCGTCCGGCTTTTGCGAGGCGGTAGATCGCGACGGTCTCTCGCGGAAAAGCGTCCACCAGTCCGGCGACCCATCCGTCGGCACCAAGGAGCAGCTCTTCCAACGCCAGTGTATCAACACCGCAGAGAATCTTAAGCCTTTCTCCGAAACGATTCCTCAGCCTTGTCACGTTCGTCACATCGCGCGTGGACTCCTTTACCGCAAGGATATTGCCGCATTCGATGAGCGTGGCGAACATGTCGGGGGTGACATCGATCTTATAGTCGACGGGGTTGTTATAGATCATGATGGGCAGGTCCGTAGATCTGGCCACCGTTGAAAAATATGCGATGGTCTCCCGGTCGTCACTCTTGTAGCGCATGGGCGGGAGGATCATCAGTCCGTCGGCACCCCATTCCCTTCCCTTTGCTGCCAGGCTGACGGCATTGGCGGTGGAGCTTTCTGCGATGTTCATGACCACGGGCACCCTTCCTGCTGACTGCTTCACTGCCGACTTCACTAAAATCTCCTTTTCTTGATTGGAAAGGGTGCTGGCTTCACCGAGACTTCCACCAACGATAAGCCCGTCGACACCGGCTTCCAACTGAGCTTCAATGTTTTTTTCGAATAGGGGCAGATCCAGACTTTCGCTGTCGGTGAAAGGCGTGAGCAATGCAGGGTAAACCCCTGACCAGGTACATTTCATTTCTGTCGATTTGTACAAACCTACAAATTTGAATTTATATGGATGGCAGCCAAAGAATATCTTGGAATCCCCCGCGGGCTTTATATTTGCGTATCCTGTGGCGCAGATGGTGAACAGGTAAATGCATTTGAATTTGGATGACCAGCTGCTCATAGAAAAACTCAAACAGGGCGATCAAGGCGCCTTCAGCGAGATCGTGGAAACACGAAAGGGAATGGTGTACAACACCGTGCTGGGGCTACTGCAGAATCCCGAGGATGCGGAAGATGTCACTCAGGAAGTATTCATAAAAGTTTTCGAGTCTGTCCGTCAGTTCAAAGGCGAATCCGCCTTTTCGACATGGCTCTACCGCATTGCCGTGACCACCGCATTGGAATTCCTCCGCAAAAAAAAGCGCAAGAAAAGATTCGCTTTCATCACGAGTCTGTTCGGTGAGGGCGACACACCCGTAACGGACCCTCCGGATTTCGTACATCCCGGCGTCCTGCTCGACCGGCGGGAAAATGCCCGAGTGCTTTTCAAGGCCATTCAAAAACTTCCTGAAAACCAAAGGATCGCCTTCTCGCTGCATAAGGTCGAGGGCCTCAGTTACCAGGAAGTAGCCGATGTCATGGAAACAACCGTCTCCGCTGTGGAGTCTTTGATACACAGGGCACGTCAAAACCTCCGGAAATCACTTGAAAATTTTTATAACGGTGAAAAAAACCGCAATTTTTAATATCTTTTGGCATCTATAATCATATCAAAATGTCTGAACACAGTCATATGGACCAGGCCGTAGAAGCCGCTTTGAACAGCCTTGATGGGATGACCCCGGCAAGTCCTGAGCCGTATTTCCAGACTCGCCTGACGGCCAGGATGGAAAGGGTTCAGCGAGGTCCATGGATGGTTGCTTTCGACTTGCTGTCGAGGCCGTCAGTGGCAATGGGTTTTGCCATCAGTCTGCTTTTGATAAATGGTTATTTTCTATTTTCAGCCGTCGCTGATGCTTCCGAATCGGTCGAAGAACCACCAATGGCGGTGGTTTCGGAATACGGAGCCCAGCCTGTACTGTTTTACGAGTTGAATCCGGACCTTCCATGAACA
>CAJBPC010000076.1 GCA_903957405.1 uncultured bacterium
CGATAGCACCCGGTAAATGGACAACAGTTCTTCGCGGTGCATGGGAAGGTCCTTAAATTGAACCCCCTTTTCATGATTGAGGAAGAAGATGAATACTGTCTTTTGCAAGGGCGTAAGCGCGATTTGTTTGGAGTAGTCTATGAGTTTCAGAGGACCATTGATGCTTACCAGCAGTCTGCTGGGCCTATCCAACGGCATTCCATGGAGGTCTGAGATCAGATTTTCAAACCCGCCGTTCAGTCGGATGCCTCTATCGCGCATGCCTTGAAACATGAACAGCAGCATCCGCAACGCTCCCACGCCCCGATTCTTCGTCAGCTCACTTTCGATCTCTGCCTTCAAACGCGTCGAAAGCAGGTGTGAATCTTGCTCGAATTCCCTGTCAGAAGATGTTTCGGCGGGATCTCTGCGACCAATGGAAAACTGCACTCGGAGCCTGATATTTCCGGACTCCCGGATTATTGAGTCAACCGCCTCATCGAATGAACGAGTGTCGGTCAGGGGATATGCTTTCGCAATGCTTCTATCTTCTTTCGCATCCCTAAAAACAAATACAAGACAGGGTAAAGCGGATGGGACCAGTCCAAACAAGCCGGCATACAGGGCGGTATCAGACACGGTGCGCTTTAAGCTGTCGAACGTCGCAGGGTCTGCGTCAATGAATGGGAAGTGATAATCAAACAGTCTCCCTATCCCCGTATCATCTGTCTCCTTCAGTATCTGAGGATAGAGGAAGTCTACTCCCCTGGCTGACAACTTCTGCACAATGTCATCGTAATACCGCTCCATGTAGTCGTGCAGTGAATGGTCCTGCGTGCCAGCCAAGATCATCGAGACGTGTTTTTCCCCGAAAAGATTCCAATCCAGGGCGATATGATGCTGCATACGAAGTGTGCTTATTATGTATGGTGTAGTATAAATATTAGAAATAACTGAAGCTATCAAACAATTCTAGATGGCTTATGAAATCAAATCATTATTGTCCGACTAAAATAAATAAAAATACGCTGTAACCCTTGTGAATAAAGGGTTTCAATCGAAAAAGGACCTGTCGAAAATCAAGGGTAGCTCCCCCTCTCAAAATCATGGAGAAAAGTCCACTTGCATATCAAACGTCTTTCGCCACTCCTTGTAGGTGTCCTTGATGAACTCCATAAGGCTCACATAACTCATCAGGTGCAGTCTGATCACGGTGATCATGTTGGCGAACGACTTCCTCGTCTCCGACTTTTTCCGGATCACCACCATCAGCAGCTGGGCCATCAGTACGCAGTATATCTGCATCTTGATAGCATTGGGGCTCTCTCCCCAGAAGTACTTCAGCGGGAAGTTCTGCTTTATCTGTTTGAACAATAGTTCGATCATCCAACGGTTTTTGTATATGATCGCAATCTCTTCCGCGGGCAGCCGGAAGTCGTTGGTAATGAACACATAGACCCGGCCATCCTCCGTCTTGTAAGTGATTCGCCTCAGTTTAAGCCTATCCTCTCCGCCTCCTACCGGCTTAAAGCCAATCGTAACATACTGCTCCTTCAGCACGCCTTGGGCATCCTTTTTTCTTGTGTTGTCTACCATGACCTTGGTCACATGGAAAATCGCGTTGTCCTTCATCCTGGTCACGAACCACACTCGGTTCTGCGTCCACTTCGCGAACTGCCGGTATACGTTATAAGCCTTATCAAAGACAAGCCAACTGTCGGGCTCCAACTTCAACAGGTACAGGAACTTACGGTCGTGCACGCGGGCTTCCGTC
>CAJBPC010000077.1 GCA_903957405.1 uncultured bacterium
CGGGGAAGGCCCACAGGTCAGCGGACCCAATGCCACACATACCTATTTTGCGGCGAGGTCAAGTCCGTATCCCGTGCAGCTCATCGTCACCACAAGCACTGGGTGCACGGTGATAGGTACCGGCAGTGTGAAGATCGGCGTGGCACCGGGGGTGGCGAAATTCGATGCGAACCCACGGGAGCAGTGTACCGGAAGACCGATAGATTTCTTCGATCAGTCATCGAATCAGGCCGCCATCACCGGCTGGAAATGGGAGTTCGGCGACGGCAGCATGGATACAAAGAAGAATCCCACCCATATCTACCAGGATACCGGTTTCTTCAAAGTGAAGCTGACGATCTACAACAACGGCTGCGCCCTTCCAGCCACCGAAGTGCCAGACTTCATAAGGATCAAAGGTCCTATCGCGAGATTCTCCTTCCAGGCGGAATGCAGCGACAAAAAAATGTTCCGGTTCACCAACGGGTCAAGCAATGCCGATGAGTTTTTGTGGAATTTCGGGGATGGCAGTCCGACGGACACCTCCACCACCCCCGCCCCACACAGGTTCCCCGGAATGAGCACATACACGGTATCCCTCACCGCAAGGAAGGACGGCTGTGAAGTCATCACCACGAAAGATGTCACCGTCCTCAATGAAGGTGCCGATTACACCTATCGCTCGGCTTTCGGCTCCTCGCTGTGTAAAGGCACCGTGCTGATCTTCGAAGCCACCGGCAGCGACCCGAACAATGTGAATGCATACCAGTGGGATTTTGGCGCAGGGTTCGTCAATGGCGGCAGGACCATCCAAAAAAGTTTCCCGGACAAAGGCGTGTATCAGGTGGTCCTACGGGTATTCGACAAGAACGGTTGTGCCGAGACGGTGACCAAGCCGCCCATCGTGATAGGCGGCCCGAGGGCTGGACTGGATGCGGATATCCGTCAGGGCTGCAGAGGCCTGGAAGTTCGTTTCTCCGATACGTCGAAAGTGGACATGGGCAGCAGCATCACAAGGAGATACTGGGATTTCGGCGACGGCAAAACCCTGACCAATCCCGCTGCGAATCCCGTCATGAACAAATACAACACGGTCGGCTTTTTCAATGTGAAGCTTTTCATCACAGATGATAAGGGTTGCGAAGACAGCATGGTGCTCAACAAGTACATCATCATCTCTGATCCGCAGATCCAGATGGAAGCCAGCGATACGGCTTCCTGTCCGGGCAAGCTGGTCAATTTCACCAATAAGACGCAGATACAGGGTGGCGTATATTTCTGGGAGTTCGGCGACGGCAATACGTCCACGGAACCCACACCGAGCCATAGTTACTCCAATCCCGGGAAATACACGGTCACCCTGAAAGTGCGTGATTTCGCCGGATGCAACGCCTCCGACAAGAGGATCGAGTTCATCAACATCGACGTGCCGGTGGCTGCCTATGACCTCAGCGAAGATTTCAGCGCCTGTCCGCCATTGAACCCGAATTTCATCTACAAGGGCCGCTATGCCAAAGAGATCCGCTGGGAGTTCGGCAACGGAGGTGTGTCCAATATCATGGATCCACAGCAGCTTTACCAGTATCCCGGCGAATATGTCACCAAGCTCCTGGTGACCAGCCCGGGCGGTTGTACCGCGGAAGCCACCAAACTGATCAAGATCCAGGGACCGACCGGAAAACTGGCGATCAACAACCTGCATGGCTGCGATTCTGCGGTCGTGAATTTCCGCCTGACGAACTACAAGGATGTGGACTATGTCGTCTGGGATTTCGACGATGGCGCTTCCAAAACCAAAGTGCAGGATATCAGCCACACCTATCGTGCAGCGGGTGTCTACAAACCCAGGATCATTCTGATCAATGACAAGGGTTGTACGGTATCTTATCCCAGCACGGATGACATAAAAGTGACGGGCATTGATCCGGGATTTCTTGTGCTGGACAGCGTTCTTTGCGATAAAGGGACCATACGGTTCCGGGATTCATCGAAGTCCAATTCCGACCTGAACAGCTGGACATGGAATTTCGGAGATGGCATGACCGGTACGGGACAGAATCCTGTGCACAATTACACGGCTCCGGGATCGTATCCTGTCAGGCTGAGGGTAGGCACCACGGACGGGTGTTTCGACACCATCACCCTCCCCAACAGGGTGAAGATCGTCCGCTCTCCGAAAGGCGGCATCCAGGGCGACTTCGCCGTCTGCCAGGAAGGGACACTCACCTTCAGGGGATCTGACGCTACGATACCAAAAGACAGTTCCAACCTTCGCTGGTTTTGGGATTTCGCAAATGGGCAGACATCCGACCTCCAAAACCCGACCGCACAACAGTACCGCGCATCCGGAGATTTCAACGTGCGGTTGACCGTGACGAATTCGACCGGCTGCAGTGGTTTGACACAAAAACTGATCCGCATCCACCCACTGCCGGATATCATTTTGCCGGCAGACACCACCATCTGCCTCGGACAATCGGTTGCAATTCCCGCCTCGGGGGCCAGCAACTTCCAGTGGCTTTCACCGGTGAATGGACTCAGCTGCACCAACTGCCCGAGCCCGGTGGCATCCCCCGCTTCCACGACGACCTACCGCGTTCGCGGTACAAGTCCGCTGGGATGCGTATCCCTCGACTCCATCAGCGTCGCAGTCATCCTCCCGACCCGCGTCACGACAACCGCCTTCGACACCATCTGCCTTGGGGAATCCGTACAACTCTCAGCTTCCGGCACACAAGTATATGCATGGACACCATCCACCGGACTGAACAATCCCAACATCCCCAACCCTATCGCTAAACCGACACAGACCACGACATATTCCGTCGTAGGCTCTGACTTGAAAAACTGCTTTCAAACCACCGGAACAGTGAGGATCACCGTCTATCCCATTCCGACCGTCAATGCCGGTCCGGATGTCAAGATCCCATCCGGTACGGTCAATACCCAACTCCGGGCGGTCTATTCCGGAGATGTGCAACAATTGAAATGGTCTCCTTCGACCGGACTGAGTTGTACCACCTGTCCCAATCCAATTGCGGCGCCGAAGACCACCACGAGCTATACCCTTACCGTAACCAATAACGGTGCCTGCTCCGCAACAGATGCGCTGACATTGACCGTACTTTGCGACAAAGGGAACATATTCATCCCGAATACTTTTACGCCGAATGCTGACGGTATGAACGATTCGTTCTATCCCAGGGGAAGGGGGATCCTCTCCGTCCGCTCCATGCGCGTCTTCAACCGCTGGGGCGAGCAGGTCTTCCGAAGGGATAATTTCTTTGCAAACGACATCTCTGCCGGCTGGAACGGAAGTTTCAATGGCAAGTTGCTGGTGCCTGATATTTATGTGTATTTGATCGACTTTGTCTGTGAGAACCAAACAATCATCACCCTTAAAGGTGATATCGCCCTTGTCCGATGAAACCCTGTATCCTAATTGAAAAAACGACATAACATACCCATTGCCATCACAAGCCTGTTACTTGTGCTATCGGGATGTACATGCATCTACGGACAGGATCTGTATTTTTCCCAGTTCCACGAAGCTCCGATGGTCAGGAATCCGGCATTGGCCGGGCTTTTCAAAGGAGACATCCGTTTTCAGAGTGTTTACAGGAATCAATGGAACAGCATCTCTTACCCGTACCAGTCAGGGTCCCTCAATGCGGAGTATAAGTTCCCCATCGGCCGGTCTGACGACTTCATAACGGCAGGCACTCAGTTCTTGTTCGACAAGGCCGGCACAGTCGGTCTCGGAACCTATCACCTGCTGCCGGCTGTCAATTACCACAAATCACTCTCTGAAAGCCGGAACATGTATCTGTCCCTGGGGTTCATGGGAGGTCCGGTGAGCAGAAGGCTTGACCGGTCGCGGGTCACGACAGACAATCAGTACGACGGGTTCACCTACAATGGTTCATTGCCTGACGGGGAGTATTTCAACAGCAGCTATACCTATCTAGATGCGAATGTGGGGATGAGCCTGAACTCCACACTCGGATCCGAGGAACAGCATCTTTTCTTCATCGGCGTCGCGTACCATCACTTGAACAAGCCGGTGAACTCCTTTTACCGAAATATCAACCACCTGCCGAAATGGGTTTTCTCCGCCGGCCTGAAGCTGGAGATCACCCCGATATCCTACTTCACTTTCCATGGTGATTACCTGCGGCAATGGCCGCACCAGCAGACGATCTTCGGCGGCATCTACAGCCATACCGTCGGCGAGGACCAAGGTCGGTCGGTAACCATGCATGGGGGTATGATGGCCCGTTGGGGAGATGCGATCATCCCCATGTTAAAACTCGACATGCTGCCCTACACGGTGGCCTTCAGCTACGATATCACAGTCGGCAAGCTCGCCACCTTGACCAATGCGAGGGGCGGATTCGAGATCTCCTTGACCTACGTGAACTTTCTGCGCAGTGATCAGAGCAATGAATATGCCACGAAATGCCCCAGATTCTGACCTCCAAACACTCAGGAACACTTTCCCCGGTTTTTTATATGGCAAGTAAAACCTTCTGACCCTTCCCTTGTTTACCTTTGCTCAGATCGTTTATCATAAAAAACATTACATCATGAACATCGAGATCGGATCGAAAGCCCCGGATTTCACCCTTTTTGACAGCGACAAGAACAAGGTCAGCCTGAGTGATTTCGCAGGCCAGAACGTATTGCTGCTTTTCTTCCCCGCAGCTTTCACAGGTGTCTGCACCACAGAACTGTGCAGCGTAAGGGACAATATGGCGCAATATGCCTCCCTACATGCCAAGGTATTGGGCATCTCCGTGGATTCCCTCTTCACCCTCGCCAAATTCAAGGAAGAACAAGGCTATAATTTTCCGCTGCTCTCCGACTTCAACAAGGAAGTCAGTACGGCATATGGATCGATCTATGAGACTTTTGTATTCGACATGAAGGGTGTTTCCAGGCGTTCGGCATTCGTGGTCGACAAGTCAGGAAATGTCCAGTATGCGGAAGTGCTTGAGAGTGCAGGCGACCTCCCCAATTTCGAAGCGATCCAGGCGACCCTCTCCGGTCTGGCCTGATTTGATCAGTAAATCACGTCCAAAGCCGGGGCGATAAAAGTCCCGGCTTTTGCATATGCCATGGTTCCTGGAAGGCGGCTTCCACGTGTGGTATTTTTTTTCTACCTTTCGGGCTGATGCGGAAACTCCTCCTCATATCGGTGTTATTTCTGGCAGCAGGCCATTGTGCAAGTGCACAGTCTGATCCTGCCAGGAATGCCATGCAACCACAGGCAAGGATCGTACGATTCTATCCCAACCCCGCCACTTCATTCATCAACTTCGAATTCAAAAAATCTCCGAACGATCAATACAAATTCCGGGTGTTTAATTTTCTCGGGAAGAAAGTCATGGAACTGCCGAAGATCAATGGCGCCTCCCGTGTGGATCTGGCAGATTTCACCCGCGGGATCTACATTTTCCAGGTGATGGACCAGCACGGAAAGGTGATCGAAAGCGGAAAATTCCAAGTGGAGAAGCACTGAATCCTCCTACGGGCATCCCATTCCGGGTGGTGGCCCATCTCCTTGTCGTTGCATCACAAGACCTGAACGATCAGGAACTTCAAATAATTGGTGTTCTCCAAGCCGCGCATGATGGGATGGTCTGATGACTGTGTGCGGAATTCCACCTGCCGCAATCGCCGGCGCGCATCCCTTGCAGCCATGTCGATGGTTTCGAGGAAGAGTTCGGGCTGGATAAGGTTTGTGCAGGAAGAAGTCACCAGAAACCCTCCGGGCTTTACGAGCTTCATCCCCCTCAGATTGATCTCTTTATAGCCGCTGATCGCTTTCTGGATGTTGGCGCGGGTCTTTGCGAAGGAAGGCGGGTCGAGCATGACCACATCCCAACGGCGATCCTCCTTTGTCCACTGCTTGAGGGCATCGAAGGCATTTATCTCCATGAAACGGCATCTGTCAGCAACGCCGTTGAGCTCGGCATTTGCATTGGCCTCCCGGATGGCGTTTGCTGAAATATCCAATCCGAGGACAGACTTCGCCCCATAATGTGCGGCATGGATCTCAAAAGTACCGGTATAGCAGAATGCCCCGAGGACATCGGCATCCTTGCTGATATGCCTGATGGCCCTTCGGTTGTCTTGCTGGTCGAGGAAGTATCCTGTCTTCTGCCCTTGCTCCAGATCGACATGGAAGGCCAGTCCATTCTCCCGGATGCGTATCCGGGTATCGAAAGGAGCAGAGAGGAACCCTTTTTGCTGGGGAAGCCCCTCCAGTTCCCTGACGGGTACATCGTTGCGCTCGTAGATGCCTTTGGGCGAAAAGATGCTTTCCAGCACCTTCACGATGACCCCTTTCCAGCGATCGATTCCCAATGCGAGGGTCTGTATGACGAAATAGTCGTTGAACTTGTCGATGATCAGCTGCGGCATGTCATCCGCTTCGCCGTATACCAGCCGGCAGTTCTCGACATATCCCAGTTTCTGACGGTATTGCCAGGCCTGTAGGATCCTGCGATGGAAGAAAGCCTCGTCGATGGTTTCACCCGGCAGGCGGGTCAACAAACGAACCGTTATGGTGGATAACGGATTCACATAACCCGTTCCGACGAATTTCCCGTCATGGGTATGGACTTCCGCCACATCTCCCCCCTGC
>CAJBPC010000078.1 GCA_903957405.1 uncultured bacterium
CAACGAGGATACGATCCGATGCTTCAGCCACATCCATTGCTGGGAACTGTCAGGCATACCCGTACTGCCCGCCACGGGCCGCTTCAAAGGACATCTCGGACCGGATGTATATGGCTCGACATATTCGCATGATGATGAACTAGCAAAGCCCGGATATCATCGGATCGGCCTCAAGACCTATGGCGTCAAGGCCGAACTCACGTCCACCGCAAGGGTCGGCTTCCACCGCTACACTTTTCCGGCTGATGACTCCAGCCATGTTATATTCGACTTCACGACGGTCCTCGGCTCTTCCGAAACACAAGAGGCCGATGTCAGGAAAGTGAATGACCGGACAATCGAAGGATCCGTGACCATGGCCCCTACTGTTCGGAGGCCGAAACCCATCACCGTGTATTTCACCGCCGTGTTCGACAAACCCTTCACCCGCTTCGGCGGATGGAAGGACGGGAAAGTCATCCCCTCGCTCCATGCACTCGCGGGCGCCAAGACAGGCGTCGTGGCGGGATTCCGAACGGTGAAGAACGATGTCAGGATGATGAAGGTCGCCATCTCCTACGTCAGTGTGGAAGAGGCGAAGCGCAACTTATCGACGGAGCTCCCCCATTGGGATTTCGATCGGGTGGTCAGGGAATCCGCAGGGGAATGGGACCAATGGCTGGGCCGCATCGATGTCGAAGGCGGCACGCTCACGGAGCAAAGGCGTTTCTATACCGACCTATGGCGATCCCTGCAAGGCAGGAGGGTCGTCAGCGATGTCAGCGGAACCTATATCGACAACACCGGCGATGCACCGCGTAAAAGACAACTCCCGCTTAACGGTAAAGGACAACCGAAATTCCGGATGTTCAACTCGGATTCCTTCTGGGGCGCACAGTGGTCGCTCAACACCCTCTGGCATCTCGTTTATCCGGAGATCACAGAAGAGTTCATCAACTCCATGCTGATGATGTACGACGACGGAGGACTCATACCCCGCGGACCATCCGGAGGCAACTACACCTTCGTCATGACGGGTGCCGCTACGACCCCCTTCATCACAAGCGCATACATGAAAGGGATCCGCGGCTTCGACATCGCCAAGGCATACGAGGGGATGCGGAAGAATCACATGCCGGGCGGAATGATGAGCAAGGTCGGCTACGAACACAAGACCTTCAAAGGCGGCGGCATTGAAGAGTACATGCAGATGGGCTATATCCCTTACCCGCTCCACCCTGTCAAGTACGGATTCCATCAAGACGGCGCAGCCCTCACCCTTGAATACGCGTATCAGGATTTCTCATTGGCGCAGATGGCAAAGCAGCTCGGGAAGACAGATGATCATGACCTGTTCATGAAGCGCTCCCGAAACTACAGGAACCTCTTCCATAAGGACATCGGATGGATGTGGGTAAAGGACCGCCAAGGCAGGTGGCGCGAACCGGCAGACGTCCTGCAGTATGAGCAAGGATGGAACGAAGGCAATGCCGCGCAATACACCTGGTGGGTACCGCATGACGTCCCCGGACTGATCGCACTGATCGGTGGCAATGATGCTTTCGCCAACAAACTCGACCGTGTCTTCCGGGAATCCAGGTCGCACGGGTTCGTGTCGGGGATCTCGGAGAACCCGGCCGACAGGGAGATGAAGCGTAGGGTATTCCTCAATTACGGCAACCAGCCTTGCATGCAGACGCCTTTTCTCTTCAACTATGCCGGCAAACCATGGCTGACACAGTTCTGGACAAGGGAACTGATCGATTCAGTCTACAGCGGCATATCTCCGCAAAAGGGTTACAGCGGCGATGAAGACCAGGGCCTGATGGGTTCATTGGCCGTACTGCTGAAGATCGGACTCTTCTCCACCGATGGCGGCACATCGGCGAAACCGTTCTACGAGATCACCAGTCCGATATTCGACAAGATCACCCTGCACCTGAATGCGGCATACTACCCGGGTGGGAAGTTCGTCATAGAAGCCGCAGGCAATGGTGCCAACAAGAAATACATCCGCAGCGCAACCCTCAACGGCAAACCGCTCGACAAGCCCTTTTTCCTGCATGAAGACCTGATAAAAGGAGGTCGTCTGCAACTGCAGATGTCCGCGCAGCCCAACACATCATGGGGTAACCCCGTGCTGCCAAGTGCCACAAAAGATCATCTGATAACCGACTACGGCGCCATCGGCGACGGGCAGTACAACAATGCCGGCAACATTCAGGCTGCCATCGACAAGGCATCGGCGGAGGGCGGGGGACGCGTGGTGATCCCTGCCGGGAAATTCATGACGGGCACCATCGCCATCCGTTCCAATGTGGAGCTGCACCTGCAGAAAGGCGCATACCTGCTCGGCAGCCCGCACAGAAAGGATTACGGCAATGACTACCCGCTGGGACTCATCAAGGGAACAGGCATCAGGAATTTTTCGATCACCGGCAAGGGCGTGATCGACGGACAAGGCCGTGAGCTCATTGCAGACATACTCCACAGCCTCGAGGCCGGCATCATAGAAGACCCGGAGTGGAAGCTGAAGCGGCCTTCAGGGAAACACCGAAACTTCCTGGTCATGCTGTCGGGATGCAAGGACTTCCTCGTCAAAGGTGTCACCATGAAAGACCCGACCAACTGGGTCAACAGGTATGTGGACTGCCACAACTTCACCATCGACAGCATCCATATCGAAGCGCTCGCCTACTGGAACAACGACGGCATCGACCTGGACAATTGCACAAATGCGAAAGTGCTGAATTCATACGTTAACGCCGCGGATGATGCCATCTGCCTTAAATCTGAAAGCCGTGACGGAATCTGTGAGAACATCCTCATAGAGAACTGCACCCTGCGTTCTTCGGCAAGCGCCTTCAAGATGGGTACGGCATCCTATGGTGGTTTCCGGAATATCACAGTGCGGAACATAAGGGTGTTCGACACGTACCGCTCGGCCATCGCGCTTGAAGCGGTTGACGGTGGCATCATAGAGAACATCGACATCGAAGGGGTACGCGCCTTCAACACCGGCAACGCGATATTCATCAAGCTCGGAAAGCGCAACAAAGATGATGTGTATTCAAAAATCTCCGGGATACGCATAAAGGATGTCAGGGTGGAGATACCTTCCGGCAAACCGGATGCTGGTTATGAGACGGAAGCACCGGTGCTGAGATATCCACCGGGGATCATTCCGCAAAAAGACAGGATCATCAGCATAAACCCCTGGAATCATTCCACCAAAGAAAAAAATGTGATCCTGTATCCGCATAATGTATTCCCATCATCCATCAGCGGCATTCCCGGACACATGGTGAAGGATATCATCCTGGAAGACATAGAGATCGTGTATTCCGGAGGCGGCAGCAGGGAAAAGGCGTTCATGCCGATCGACTCACTGCATATGATCACTGAAGCCAGTGCCTCGTATCCTGAATTCAGCATGTTCGGAGAGCTGCCCGTATGGGGGCTTTTCGTCCGGCATGTAGAAGGATTGCAGATGAAGAATGTGCGGATCTCCCTAAGGAATGATGAACACAGGCCAGCGATCGTGTTCGATGATGTCAGAAACCTGCAGCTTGAGGGGTTGAAGGTCAGCGGATCATCCGTCAAACCCTCGGTACATCTGCGGAATTCCGGGAACCTGCGCATCGATAACATTGAAATTCCCGGCGGGAAAAAGGCGGGGATAAAAAACTGGTGACCGGGGATCGCTGTGGCGGTCTTGGGGCCTAATGCATTCCGTATGATGAGAAAAGGGCAGGCTGCCATGCAACAGCCTGCCCTTTTCTTATCATGCATCCTGGTAAGGGAGATGCCCCGGTAAAAGCCATGGAAGGGTTGTCATTTCAAAAGGGTTTTTTTTGAAATCAATCTCACGAAGGCCTGCAGGTACTTCCGCACAACTCATAAACGATCGCCACAACAGTCCGCTGCAGTAGTTTTCCATCATCAAAAGAATGGCCTCCTTGGTCGATTGCAGGGTATCTGGGCGGAAACCAGTCCGCAGCCACGCGGAATGCTTCATGGCATCCAAATGATCCGAAGATCTTGTCGTTCCGGCTCTGGCACGAGTGCTTATTTGCGGCCATTGACTGAACAAAAATCTTTTACAGCTAAGCCTTTGGCTTTTTTTAAAAAGCCGGCTCTAATTGTGTTATAACGTCTCGCAAAGCTTTCTCTCTAAATTCAGTTAAATACATAAAAACAGGAACACGAATAGCAAACTTTATGAACATATCCTGTATTTGCTTTCTATGAATGTTGTATTCTTTCTCTTTTTCGGTTAATTCTTGCTTTTGTTTTTTCGTGAGATCCTTATCATTGGCTTCTTTCTGTTTTTTTAAAGGCCTCCGGTTTGTTGATGATCGTTTCAATGTCTTCATTCAGATTTCTAAATCCTTCAATGTTCATCAACGCTTTCATTGCTTCAGCATTTGGCATGACGGTCAGTAAAGCCGATTTTGAGCGAACCCTTGTGCGTTTGACACCCACCAATTCATAAGCGTATATGCTTAGATTGGGGATGACCGGGGTGGGAAATATTCTTTTTTACTCATGAGCAATTGTTCTATTTCGGGCTATTTCTATCGCCAGATGTAGTTTCTGCTCTATTAATTTTAAATCGGGCAGTTTCGTTAAGTATTCAGCTACTTTAATGTTGCTGCTTTCTAATTGCAACAATTCTACATGCTCTTGATTTTTTGTTGCACATAAAATCAATCCGATGGGTGGGTTTTCTCCTTCTACCA
>CAJBPC010000079.1 GCA_903957405.1 uncultured bacterium
AAAGTGGCATATTCGCTCAACAGCATACAATGGAAAC
Source organism: uncultured bacterium (assembly GCA_903957405.1). Classification (GTDB taxonomy): domain Bacteria; phylum Bacteroidota; class Bacteroidia; order Chitinophagales; family Chitinophagaceae; genus Pollutibacter. The sequence continues at coordinate 38 of CAJBPC010000079.1, forward strand.
TCAGCCAGGTGCCCGGCGTGACACCTTCCGCGGATGTGGTCGTCAATAACCCGGTCCCGGTACAGTCAGAGAAAATCTTTGGCCGGACATATTACACCTATACCCTGGACCAGGACCTGAGCTTTGCGGTAGCAGGCACCTACGACATACCCGTTTCTTACGCAGCGCCTGACATCGACCAATGCGATCAAACGGAGACGGCATCAGTCAGGGTCTTGGTGAAGGATGGACCGAAAGCAGATTTCAACGGATCAGGCATTTATTGTCTGAAAGATCAGATCCAATTGAAGGGTAACTCCAATGCGACCGGGTATGACATCAAAAGCTATCGCTGGGATTTTCCTGACAATACTTCGCAGACGACCATTGATGCACTGAAGAAATTCGATGTGAGCGGTCCTCAGGCCATCCGTTACCGGATCTTCGCGGATAACGGATGCACCGGTGACACGGTCAAAACGATCAATGTCGTCAAGACCACCCTTGTGCAGGCATCTCTTAGCGGTACCCGCTGCGTGGACAGTCTGCTGACCTTCACCTCTTCGATATCCACGGGAAACAGTGGCACACAGTGGTACTGGGATTTTGGAAATGGAAAAACCGACAGCAGCAAGACCCCTGTCGTCCGCTACAGCTATGCGTCAGGAGCCGTGAATCTGCGTCTGCGCCACTGGGTGACGGATCCTCTCGGATGCCCCAGCGACACATCGGAGACCATCTTGGCACAGGTGTACAATAATCCTCCTGCTCCTCCAGTCCTGATCCTATCGGATACACTCTGCCCCGGTTCTATGGTGACGTTCGGGGCATCCCTACCCTATTCGCCGGTTTCATGGAGCTGGGATCTTGGTGACGGAAACCTTGTCGGTGCCGCAGCGCCTGTAACAAGACGGTATGACAGCGCCGGCAGCTATGTGGTGACACTGCAAGTCAGGGATGCGAATGGTTGCGGATCACCGGTTTTCGCAAAGCAAGTGAATATCAACCGCCGACCCGCCATCAATGCCGGTCCGGATAAATATATCCTGCTGGGCAGTGCTGCGAATCTTGAAGGGTCCATTCTTTCGCCATTGCAATATGCCTATGCATGGCAGCCATTTATCTTCCTGAATGATCCTTCGCAGCTCAATCCCCTGTGCACTCCGATGACGGACATGACATATGTGGTATCCGCCCGGAACAATGTCACGCATTGCATCGCGGAGGATACGATGCAGGTGTTCGTGCTCACCAAGATCATCATCCCAAACACGTTCACGCCCAATAATGATGGCTTCAACGACCGATGGGATATCCGGTTCCTGGACCGTTATCCCGGCTGCAGGATCGAGGTGTACAACACGGCGGGACAGTTAGTGTTCCGGTCTGTCGGTTATGCATCACCGTGGGATGGGCGCAATAATGGAAGGGACTTGCCCGGGGGGACGTATTACTATGTGATCGACCTAGCAAACGGGGAAGCAAAGAAAGCGGGATATGTCACGATCATTCGATGATGATGCGGTGTGATAAGGAACCCTTTATATTCAAAACACGATTTCAGTTGATGTTTCATGCAAGCCGTGTGGCATCAATGATTTTGTATTTATTTTTTCATCAAGAGATCAGCGCTCAGGATAAATCTAATAAGGGAACTGATTTTTGGCTAGGGTATGGACATAATTCGCTTTTCACAAGAAATGAACCTCCCCTCGGCATAAACTCGCAGACTCATATTCTCTATATCAGTGCTGAGCAAGCTGCGAACGTGACTGTTTCCGTGAATGGTACATCCTGGGTGACACAGGTCTCCATTCCTGCAAATACGGTCGATTATTCAGTCATCATCCCTAAGAGCGGGCTGGCGGACGCACGAATTCTTTCTGAGGGTAAGTCCACACGCGGTATTCATATCCGCAGCGATGTACCTGTAGTGGTATATGCACATCAATATGGCGCTGTTTCATCCGGCGCAACGATGCTTATGCCTGTGGAGACAAACGGATACAAATATCATTCCCTGAACTTCACACAGATCTCCAATGATAACGGATCATATTCATGGTTCTATGTCATTGCATCCGAGGACAATACCCGCATCCGGATCACGCCATCTGACAGCACAGAGGGTGGATGGGTCGGAGGAATGAAATATTCGGTGGATCTCAATCGGGGTGAGCTTTACAATGTCTTCGGTAAGAAGGCGAATGCATCCGTCAATGGATATTCCATCGGTAAGGATATGACTGGCAGCAAGATCTTGTCGGTTGAAGGCAGTGATGGCAAATGCCATCCATTGGCTGTTTTTTCCGGTGCAAGCAGGATGGTGCTATGCAATGCGACCGGTGGAGAGATCATGCAACAGCAAATATTCCCTTCAAGTGCCTGGGGCACGAGGTATCTGACCTGGCACACATTGCCCAATATCAATGCTTCAGTGACAGACCCGTTTTTGAATTTTTATCGGGTGGCGGTGCAGGATCCCTCCACTGTCGTGAAAAGAAATGGGGTGCAGTTGACCGGTCTCATCAGGGGTTTTTATTATGAGTTTTCCAGCAATACGGGTGATATCATCGAGTCGGACAAACCCATCATGGTCACTCAATTCACCCCAAATGAATATCAATGTAACCCACCCAATCCTCCGCCATCTATAGGCGGTCCATACGGTGATCCGGAGATGTTCATCCTAAGTCCGGTCGAGCAAGGTATGAATCGTGTTGTTTTCTACCACACAAGAAAACAATCGATAGACCTTAATTTCGTAAATGTCATTGTGCCTACGGGT
>CAJBPC010000080.1 GCA_903957405.1 uncultured bacterium
CTGACAATGCCATTCCGGACGGATGTACGACGCCTCATCGGGGCATCGTGCATCCTTTCTCCGGATGTTGGGTTTAAGTTGACTATACGAGGCGCAGGGGAAAGGGCTCCCTTTCATCCCCAGTCAATTTTTGCTGCCATATAAAACCCGGCCGATTCTTTAAATTCATATCCGCACAGCCAGGCACATTGCATGAAGATCCTTATAAAATTTCCAACAAGGGGGCGGGCCGCAAATTTCTTCAGAGCCCTCGACCGATACTATGCCTACGCCAGTGATGTTTCCAGACTGGAAGTGCAGGTCACAATCGACGAGGATGACAAAGAGATGTATGTTCCGGAAGTGCTTGAAAAGCTGAAGGGATATCCGAACCTGAGTTGTCAGCTAGGTATGAGTCGGAGCAAGATACACGCCATCAACCGCGACCTGCAGGATGACGGTTGGGACGTCCTGCTGCTGGCATCCGACGACATGATTCCCGTGGTGGAAGGCTATGATCGCATCATTCGGGAAAAAATGCAACAAACATATCCCGACACCGATGGTATCCTTTGGTTTAATGATGGCAACCGAAGCGATCTGAATACGCTGTCCATCATGGGCAGAAAGTACTACAAACGATTCAACTATATCTATCATCCGGGATACAGGTCACTTTATTGCGACAAAGAATTCACCATGGTAGGTGACATGCTAGGAAGGCAGACTTTTTTCGATCAGGTCATCATCCACCATGAGCATCCTGATTACGGATATGGCGATAAAGACCAAGTGCATGACATCAATAAGATCAATAAGGATGGAGACCTCTACCTCTTTCTGAAACGTCAGGCACGGAATTTCGGTATCGGAAACCCTGTTGTCAATGCCATCTCAGGCTTGACATGGGAGGCCAAAGGGGTCGTCAAAAAACTCATCGGACGTCGGTGATGCAGTTCTCCGCGACCATTTTCTTTTTACATATCTTCATGTGATACAAAACCTTGTGTTCACATGGGTTATGATCACATCATCATAGGCGCCGGTTCTGCCGGATGTGTACTTGCCAACAGGCTTTCAGCGGATCCTTCATGCAATGTGCTGCTGTTGGAAGCCGGCAAGCCTGACCGTAAGCTGGAGATCCATATTCCGGGGGCTTATACCAAACTCAACAATACGAGTGTGGACTGGTCGTTTTGGACGGAGCCGCAGGAGCATGTCGATGGCCGAAGGCTCTATGTGCCCCGCGGCAAGACGCTCGGCGGCAGCAGCAGCACCAATGCCATGGCCTATGTCAGGGGAAATCGGAAAGATTTCGACGAGTGGGCCACGCTGGGTAATGAAGGATGGTCGTATGCGGATCTCCTTCCTTATTTTATCAAGTCAGAAAACAACGAGGATTTCGGCCCTCCGTGGCATGGCAAGGGGGGGCTGCTCAATGTAAAAAAAGCGTATAGTCCGAGTCCATTGGGTGAAGCCTTCATCCGGGCCTGTGCCGCGAACGGAATTCCCCGCAACGAGGATTACAACGGAAGTGAACAATTTGGCGCATCCATGTTGCAGTTCACGATCCGGAATAATCAAAGGCACAGTACGGCCGCAGCTTTTTTGAAGCCGGTTTTGGGAAGGAGAAATCTATCTGTCCGCACCGGCTGCCATGTTGCACGGATTGTGATCCGAGAGGCAAGGGCTGTGGGCGTTGAGGTCATCCAGGCAGATGGCAGCAAGGAGTTCATCGGCTGCGGCGGAGAAGTCATCCTGAGTGCCGGAGCGATCCAGTCGCCACAGGTGCTCATGCTGTCGGGTTTGGGCGACCGGGATGTTCTTTCGCGATTTGGGATAGAGGTTAAGGCATATCTGCCCGGCGTGGGTAGGAACCTGCAGGATCACGTCTGGTCGGGCGTCAGCAGCTACACCGACATCCCCACCGGCAACTCCCTGATCCGTCCTTTTCCCATGGTCAAAGCGTTGTTGCAGCATCTTTTGTGGAAAGGCGGACCCTTGTCGAACAGTCCGCTCGAGGCCAATGCTTTTCTGTCCACGAACGATTCCCCCGACCGTCCGGATGTCCAGTTCCACATGGCACCTTTTGCGATCGCGGGGGATTACACTTCCGATATCTACAACCTCAAGACCTTCGCCCGCCGTGATGGATTCGGGATATTGGCTGTTCTTATCCGTCCGGAGAGCAGGGGCTTTGTCACCCTCCGCAGTGCAGACCCCTTGGATGCCCCCATCATTCAGCCATGTTTCCTGTCACATCCTGCCGACCTCGACAAGCTCGTGTATGCCGTTCGCAGGAGCATTGATGTAGCCGAACATCCCGCTTTAAAGGAGTACGCTCCTGAGGGGGTGCATTTCCCGAGCGAACCATTCAGTGACGAATCCCTTCGAACCCATATCCGCAGAAGCCTTGAAACACTCTATCATCCGGTGGGCACTTGCCGCATGGGCAATGATGCACTATCCGTCGTAGATGCATCCCTTCGTGTCAAGGGCATCCAAGGCCTGCGTGTGGCGGATGCATCGGTCATGCCCACCATTATATCTGGCAACACGAATGCTGCTACGGTGATGATCGGCGAAAAGGCCGCAGACCTCATCCTTGAAAAGCTTAAGCGGTAGTGATTCTTGCCTTTTCTTGCCTGGTTTTGTCAAATGTTTCAACGCGTAAGCACCGGACTGCTCCAACAAAAAAAAAATGTGGCGAGATTCATGAGCTTTTTGTATGAAAGCCCCAAAAAACTTCCGAAATTTGTGGAATGTGTAAATTGTACACGTAAACGATTGCAATGAACCGCCCGCATATGAAGTATCCCCTTATGGTTGCCACCTTATTGGTGGCGATGTCAGGCTATGGCCAGTTATTGACATGGTCACCGGGCTTTGTGCGGGAATCCGGGACGTCGATGGTCGAGATCACGGTTGATGCGGGCAAAGGCAACAGGGGGCTGAACAATTACTCCACCACTTCGGATGTCTATGTACATATCGGGGCCATCACGAGCCTTAGCACTTCCATGACAGATTGGCGATATGTGAAGTTTTCTTCTTTCAATACGCCCAATGCGTCGGCGCAGTGCAGCTATCTCGGTTCTAACAGGTGGAAATTCAGCATCAATGGCGGACTGCGTGGTTTTTTCGGCATGACGAATGCTGCAGAGAAAATACTCAAGGTCGCCATCCTTTTCAGAAATGGTGCGGGCAGCGTTGTCCAGCGAAATGCCGACGGTACGGACATGTTCGTACCGGTTTATGAAGATGGATTGCAGGTACGCATCGACCTGCCGTTGATGCAGCCCATGTTTGCACCCCTTCCCGAGACGATTACGAAAAGTGTGGGTGACAACATAGCCATTACGGCCAATGCAAGCGATGTTTCGGCGATGAAGTTGTACCTGAACGGCACGCAATTGGCAACGCAAAGCGGAGTATCCACCATCAGTGCAAATCCAGTGATAACCGCTTCTGGGATGCAGGTGATCCTTGCTGAAGCGAGCATTGGCGCGGTCACGAAAAGGGATTCCGTGAAGTTTTTTATTTCAGCCCCGGCACCTGTGGCGCCTGTTCCTCCGGGATTGCGCAATGGCATCAATATGGAAGCCGGCGATACATCCGTCACCCTTGTCTTTCATGCACCGGGTAAGAATTCAGTGCATGTGCTCGGAGATTTCAACAACTGGACGCAATCATCCGCCTATCAGATGACTAAAAGTCCGGATGGCCGCCACTGGCTTCGGATCAGCGGGCTCACACCCGGTGCGGAATACGCCTATCAGTTTTTTGTCGACGGCGCTTTGAAGGTTGCAGACTATCATGCAGAAAAAGTATTAGACCCCTGGAATGACCAGTATATTCCGTCAGCCACCTATCCGAACCTGAAGCCATATCCGACGGGGAAGGCCACCGGGATCGTGTCGGTATTGCAAACGGCCAAACCTAAATACAACTGGAAGGTCGCCAATTTCAGCCGACCCGACAAGCGCAACCTGCTCATATATGAACTGCTCCTGCGAGATTTCGGGAGCACGCCCAACTGGAAACTGCTCATCGATACCATCTCCTATCTGAAGCGGTTAGGCGTGAACGTTATCCAGCTCATGCCTTTCAACGAGTTCGAAGGGAACAACAGCTGGGGTTACAATCCTTCCTTTTATTTCGCACCGGATAAATATTACGGTACGGAGAACGAGTTGCGTCGATTCATTGACACTTGCCACAGCAATGGTATGGCCGTGGTGATGGACATCGCACTGAACCATTCCTTTGGTCAATCACCGATGGTACAGCTCTATATGGATGCCTCCACGGGGAAACCGGCACCGGGCAATCCCTGGTTCAATCCGGATGCAACGCATCCTTTTAATGTGGGGTATGATTTCAACCATGAAAGTGCCGATACGAAGGCTTTTGTCGACCGTGTGGTCGAGCACTGGCTGGTGAATTACAAGATCGACGGGTTCAGGTGGGATCTTTCCAAAGGGTTCACACAGGTCAACAACCCCGTCAATGTCGGTGCCTGGGGTGCGTACGATGCATCCCGCATCGCGCTGTGGAAGCGGATCTATGACAAGATGCAAGGGTTTTCCTCCGGCAGTTACTGCATTCTTGAGCATTTCGCCGCCAATGTGGAGGAGATTGAATTATCAGACTACGGCATGCTGCTTTGGGGCAATGCGAATCATAATTTCAATGAGGCCACGATGGGCTACATCCCCAATTCGGATTTCAGCCATCTCATTGCAAAGAATAGGAACTGGAATCATCCCCATCTCATCGGCTATCAGGAAAGCCATGATGAGGAGCGCCTGATGTACAAGAATCTGAATTTCGGCAACAGCAGCAACAGCAGCCATAATACGAAGTCGCTTCCGATCGCCCTGGAGCGAAGCGGGATGGCTGCGGCTTTCTGGGCGATGATGCCCGGACCGAAGATGCTGTGGCAGTTCGGGGAGTTGGGTTATGACTATTCGATCACCTACTGCCCGTCGAACGGTACGGTGCCGCAGCCGTATCCCGACATGCAATGCCGGACGGATGCCAAGCCCATTCGATGGGACTACCGACAAGACGCGAACCGGCAGAAGTTGTACAACGTCTATGCCGCGCTGCTCTCGCTCAGGAATATGCCGAAATATCTTTCGACATTCACCACGAATACTAACGTTGATGCATATCTGACGTCTGCATTCAAGACGCTCAGGCTTAGGGGAGATTCCCTGAAAGTGGTCGTCATCGGGAATTTCGGCGTGGCACCCGTCACCGACACCGTGCGCTTCCCATCTTCCGGCACCTGGTATGACCACCTCAACCGCAGCACCTTAAGTGCCACGGGATCCCCGCAGAGCATAAGCCTGATGCCGGGTCAGTATCATGTCTACCTTGACCGGCAGGTTGGCAACGACCTTGTCACTTCGCTGAACGATCTTCTTCCCGGCTTCAGTGATCAATCACTGATCGTGTATCCGAATCCTGCCGCAGCGAGGGTCACACTGGCATATGAGTTGCCCATCTCGGGCAGGGTCGACATAAGCATGTGGAACACAGAGGGGCGGATGGTGTCCAGGATATTCAGCGGGGTCCGCTCCAAAGGCCGTCATACGCAGGTGTTCGACATGTCCTCAGTCGGCAGGGGAGGCCTACCGGCCGGTCAGTATTTCATTGTGCTGGATGTGGAAGGAAGGCGGATGCGGAAAGCTTTCATGCTTGTCAAATAACACAAAGATGGAGACAGTTTTATTCACTATAAACAAACATCAACTATGAGAAGTAAGCGATCGTCCATGCGACTGGGGTTGCTTGGACTGCTGCTTCTTGCCATGACGCACATTTCGTTCGGTCAGGGCAGGAAGGTTACCGGCAATGTCGTCAACAGCAAGGACGGCGGTCCGGTTTCAAATGCATCGGTCTTGGTGAAGGGCAGCAGCAGGGGTGTCACCACCAATGCTGACGGACTATTCAGCCTCGATGCCGATGCCGGGTCCACACTCGTTATCAGTTCAGTCGGATTCCGGAGCAGGGAACTGTCCCTCTCTGCACTGACGGAACCCATCAGCATTTCCCTTGAAGAAATTCCGGGAAACCTGAACGAGGTCGTTGTCGTGGGTTACGGAACCCAGCGAAAGCGTGACCTCACAGGGGCTGTTGCCAGCATTTCCCGTAAGGACTTTGTCAAAGGCGCCTTGCAGACGCCGGAGCAGCTGATCGCCGGCAAGGTCGCCGGTGTACAGATAAGCTCTAACGGCGGCGCTCCCGGAGCCGGCAGCAGGATACGTATCCGCGGTGGGGCCTCTCTAAATGCCAGCAATGACCCGCTGATCGTCATCGATGGCGTACCGGTCGATAATTCCGGCATCGGGGGTTCGGTCAATCCGCTGAACATGATCAATCCCAACGACATTGAAAACTTCACCGTATTAAAAGATCCATCCGCCGCCGCCATCTATGGTTCGCGCGCATCCAACGGGGTGATCATCATCACCACCCGCAAGGGATCCAAGGGTGCCCTTCGTTTCAACTTCGGCGCACAGCTCTTCGTACAGCAGCCGGCCAGCAAGGTGGACGTCCTCACTGCCGCACAGATCCGCGACATCGTGGGTACAAAGGGTGGTGGTTCTACTGATGTTTCCAAGCTGGGTGCTGCCAATACCAATTGGCAGGATGAGATATACCGGACGGCGCTTGGACAAGATGTCAACTTCGGTGTTTCGGGTGCCTTGATGGGCGGTAAGCTTCCTTTCCGATTTTCCACAGGCCTCCTTAACCAGGATGGCATCCTCAAGACAGGTAATTTCGGTCGGCAGACGGCAAGCATCAACCTCAGCCCGCGGCTGCTGAAAGATCGCCTTAAAGTGGACCTGAACCTCAAAGGCGCACGCACTACCAACCGATTCGCCGATGAGGGCGCCATCGGAAGTGCGATTTCTTTTGATCCCACACAACCTGTTCGGATCAGCAGCCCGCGCTTCGGTGGTTTCTTTACGTATGTGGACAACAACGCATCCGGCGCACCTCCTCAGGCGCTCGGCCCCATCAATCCGATGAGTTTGCTGGACATGCGCGATGACCAAAGCACCGTGCTTCGCAGCATCGGCAATTTGCAGTTGGATTACAGCGTACCGTTCCTCTCGGGCCTGAGGGCAAACCTCAACCTGGGCTACGATGTCCAGGAAGGCAGGGGTACCGTGATGGTCAGCGACAGCGCTCCGTCCACGTATCGCCGCTGGGAGACACAAGGCAATCCTTTCAAAGTGGTTCATTTCGGTGGTGTCAACAACGAATATCAAAGCAACCGCAGGAACCTGCTGATGGATTTCTACCTGAACTATGTCAAGGATTTGAATTTCGCTGACAGCAGGATCGACCTGATGGCCGGTACCGGTTACCAGGATTTCCTGTTCACCAATCCGAACTATCCTGACCATCGCTTCGACAAATCCGTCATTCCCGGTTCTGAGCCTCAGTTCGCCACCAGCGAGTCGCAGTACACGCTCATTTCATATTACGGAAGGATGAACTATTCCATAGCGGACCGTTACATCCTTACGGGAAGCTTGCGTACCGATGGATCCAGCCGTTTCAGCAAGGATAACCGTTGGGGGGTATTTCCGTCCGTGGCATTTGCCTGGAGGGTAAACAATGAGTCGTTCCTTAAGAATTCCAAAGTGGTCAGTGACCTGAAATTCCGCGTAGGATGGGGCATCACCGGCCAGCAGGACGGAATTGATTTCTACGGATATCTGCCCCGCTACTCGCTCAGCAACAATGCCGCGCAGTATCAGCTCGGCAGCGAATTCCTCAGCATGCAACGCCCGAGCGCGTATGATCCAAATCTTAGCTGGGAGACCACCCGTAACATCAACGCGGCCGTGGACTTCGGATTCTTTGAGAACCGTATTTCCGGCTCGTTGGACCTGTTCACGCGCAAGACCGAAGATTTGCTGAGCGTGGTGCCAATCCCACTCGGAACGAACTTCAGCAACCAGCTGTTGACGAATGTCGGCAACATCGAGAGCAAGGGTTTTGAACTGACTTTGAATGTCACTCCGGTAAAGACCAACAAACTGACCTGGGATGTAGGCTTCAACCTGACCTATATCGACCCCAAGATCACGAAGTTGCTGCTCAACCCGGACCCTTCATTCCCGGGTAACTTTGTCGGCCGCATCAGTGGCGGTACCGGTAATACGATCCAGATACACTCTGTGGGCCATCGTCCAAGCAGCTTCTATGTCCGCAAGCAGATCTATGAGGTCGGCGGCGAACCCGTAGAAGGACTCTATGAAGACCTCAACCGCGACGGCATCATCAACAACAGTGATCTGTACCGGTACAATTCACCGGATCCGCGCGTGTTCATGGGACTTAACAGTTCCGTGACATTCGGTCGCTGGAATGCCGGATTTGTGGGGCGCATCAACATCGGCAACTATCTCTACAACAACAACGCAAGCAATCGCGGTGTACTGCGGCAGGTCCTCAACCCGCTGGGTTGGCTTGGCAATGCAAGCACGAGCTATCTGAAGACCGGCTTCACGAACAACCAGTACTTCAGTGATTACTATGTGGAGAATGCTTCATTCTTCCGCATGGATAACATCAATGTAGGATATGATGCCGGTGAAGTGATGAAGAACGTGCGGTTGCGCTTGACGGCAAACGTTCAGAACGCCTTCGTCGTCACAAAGTACAGCGGTCTGGACCCCGAGGTCAATGGCGGCATCGACAACCAGATCTATCCTCGCCCGAGGATCTTCGCCTTCGGTGTGAACCTTGATTTCTAAAACATTCAAATCATCAACCATGATAAAGATATCGATCAAATGGACGGGTTTACTGATGGCGGCGATGCTCTTTGCCGGTTGTCACAAAGACCTCGACCGTTTTCCGCCAAATGATGTGACCGGTGCCCAGCTCTATGCCAATGAGGCGGGGTACAAGCAGGTACTGGCGAAAGTGTACGGCAGCATGGCGCTTACCGGCAACAGCGGGCCAGCAGGTTCCGGTGATGTCGCCGGCATCGACGAAGGCACTTCCGATTTTCTTCGACTCTTCTGGAAGGCACAGGAACTCAGCACCGACGAGGCCGTAGTGGCCTGGAACGATGCTGACATATGGGAGTTCCATAACATGAACTGGAGCGCGAACCACAGCTTCCTGACGGGCCTGTACAATCGTTGCTTCTATGTGGTCACTCTATGCAATGAGTTCATCCGTGAGAGTGCCCCTGAACAACTGGCCGCGCGCGGAATCACCGGTTCCGCTGCGGAAAACATCAAGGCGATGCGCTCGGAAGCCCGTTTTGTGAGGGCGTATCAGTATTGGGTGCTCCTGGATCTTTACGGGAATCCCGGATTCACTACAGAGCAGACCGCCATCGGTGCCGCCAGCCGCCCGGAGCAGACAAGCCAGGCAAAACTGTTCTCTTACATCGATGCTGAATTGAACAGTGTTGTCAGCGAGCTGCCGGCAGCCAAAACAAATGCTTATGGCCGTGCCGACAAAGCCGCCGCCTGGGCATTGCTGGCCCGTCTGAATTTGAATGCACAGGTGTACACCGGCACCGCCAAATGGTCGGAGGCCATCGCCAATGCCAAGCGGGTCATCGATGCAGGATACACGCTTCTGCCCGATTATCGCAACTTGTTACTCGCAGATAACAACATCTCGAATACGGAAGCGATATGGACTTTGAATTTTGACGGGATAAAGACCAAGAACTACGGTGGCACGACCTTCCTTGTGAATGCGTCCGTCGGTGGGGATATGGATCAGAACTATTCCGGTCTGTCTTCTTGGGGTGGTATCCGCACAACAAAGAACCTGCCCTTGTTGTTCCCTGACTTTACGGGTGCAAAAGACAAGCGTGCACAGTTCTTTCAGCACAAACTGGACATCGATAAGATCAGCGAGTTCAAGGATGGTTTCGGGGTGACGAAGTTCCGCAACAAGACCCGGTCTGGTGGTTTCGGTACAGATCCCAGCCGCACCTTCAGTGATATTGATTTTCCTGTCTTCCGCCTTGCAGAGATGTACCTCATCTACGCGGAAGGTGTCGTCAGGGGTGGCAGTGGCGGTGACCGTGTCACAGCTGTAAGCTATATCAATAAACTCCGTGAAAGGGCGTATGGCAGTACGACAG
>CAJBPC010000081.1 GCA_903957405.1 uncultured bacterium
CGGCCAGTCGACACTGATATCGCCGAACCAATGCGATCCGCCGGGGTACTCGTAATATGCGAAGTCGGGATGGAACTCCCCCAGCACCTTGCGCATCTGCCGGGCGTAGTCGACCGAAACCACGCGATCGTCATCCCCATGATGGATGTACACACCCGCCACACCGTAGTTCTTCGCAAGGGCCAGCACATTGCTGGGATTGCTTGCGCGCAGGAGCATCTGATGTGCCGGTGATTGGGCATCGACGGGGATCTTGCCATCGGCCGAACCATAGGACTGCAGCACGGGATAGCCTGCACAGGGCGCGATGGCCGCCCAGCGTCCGGCGTAGGTCGCACCGAGGAACCATGTACCATGACCGCCCATGCTATGCCCGGTGAGGTACAACCGCGACGGGTCGGGTTTATATTTGTTTTTTGCGATCTCCAGCACCTCCATGGCGTCGATCCTTCCCCAGTCCTCCCAGTTGAATCCGCGGGGCCTTCTGTTTGTAGGGGTGACGACCGGGCCATCGGCCTTCGGCTGATAAGCCCTTGCCTGACCGATGGCTTCGACACCGGCACCATGAACGCTCAGGTACAAAGCCGGCGACACACCCGCACCGCCTGCCTGGGGCGCCACGCCGTAATACTGCACCGACCCGTCGATGCGGCTGATGAAGGTATGCGCCTGGTGTTGTAACGCATCCACCTGCGGAACTGCGAGGGTCATGCTGTCGACGACCTTTCCTCCGTCCAGCAGCCTCAGCCTGTAGATGGCTTCCCCTGCCACCCCGATGCTTGAGGGGAGCGGCAGCCATACCGGCACTTTGCGCGTTGCGAAGGGCATGACTCCCGGTATTTCGGTTATGCGTGACCGTTGTCCGATGACGGCTTCCACCTGCAGGCGTGACTTTCCCTGACCGGTGCCGTTGACGCAGACGATCCCTGCGAGCAGGTCTTCATTCGTGATGCCGCGGACAAGAAAGGGCAGCGTGGCATCTCCCGACAGCAACCTCACCGTCGGGCCTCCCACCTCGAGCGTAACCTTCACACCACCGGTGCGACCTGAAAAGCCTGTCCGGACCAGGAACTCGTTGTTTCCCTTTTTCAGCTGCACGGGGATATGCATCCATCCCATGGCGTAGGGGTCGCCGGCACGGGGTTCGCCGTTGACGTACACCATGGCGTTTCCGGTGACGGTCAGCAGCCCGGAGCCTGTCGAAGCGGAGCGATGGGTGACCCGAAGATACCCGACCTGGAGGGCGGGATGCCTGAAATATCCGCTGCTGTCGGCCTTCACGGCGACCCAGCGTTTCGTGATGCCGTCCTGGTCGAACCAGACAGTGCCGGGCACCGGATCCAATAGCTTCCGTTCGGTGATCTGATGCATCAGCGTATCGGTGAACACGGCTTCACGCCCGTATTGGTGGGCCCTTCCCGAGGCAAGCCCATCGGTGAAGGCGACCGTCACCTGTGCAACTGTGCTGAAGCCGGCAAAAAGGATGAGGCAGCCGGTGATGAGCCGGCGGATGATCGCAACGCGTGTCATGAGTAGTGTGTTGGTCTGTGATTCAATGGCTGATCCGGAACACCCAGGCATGGGCGGCAGGTGGGGCGGCGGCCAGCCTCGGGGGGATCTCGATATCAATATGGTCGGGCGATACGATGGTCTTCAACCGGGCATCGCTCCCCAACAAACGCACCTGCTTCACAGGCTTGTTGGATGTATAAGGGATGCGCATCCGGGCCGGCATTGTTTTTTCCGTTTCGGCTACGCGGCAGAATGCGAATACGTCGTTGTCTTTCTTTGTGAATACCCAGGGTCCGGAAGCCAGGATAGCGGGGTCGGCCTCCGTGTCGTAGACGGCCCCGGCATTCACCTTCATCCATTTCCCGATCTCGGCGAGGCGGTCGTATGCCGCGGTGTCCCACGCCCCATCGGGCCTTGGCCCCACATTGAGGAGCAGGCTTCCGTTGCGGCTGATGATGGTCGTGAGCATATGAACGACGGTGTTGGCAGATTTATAGGTTTCGTTCGGCACATGGCTCCAGGAATTCCCGAGGGTCATGCAGCTCTCCCATGGATACGGCAGGTAGGTGTCGGGAACAGACTGCTCGGGTGTGGCATAGTTCTCGTAGGCACCCGCCACCGTGCGGTCAACGATGAGCATGCCGGGCTGCAGTTGCCGCAGCTTCTTAGCAATGGTCGGCATGTCTATGTCCTGGTCGTAGGGGATATTGCGTTGCCAGTCAACCCGCGGATCGATGGTTGCCTTCGGTCGCACCCAGCCGCCATCGAGCCAGAGGATATCGACCCGTCCGTAATCGGTGGCAAGCTCCTCCATCTGTGCATGCGTGAATTTTTTAAAGGACGCCCAGCGTTCGGGATACTTCGCGGGATCATAGCTGACGTTCCTGTCCTTCGGCGGGAAATACGACCACCAGTAGTCTGGGGTGTTCCAGTCGGGTTTGCTGAAATACGCACCGGTCATGAATCCCCGCTTACGAAAAGCATCGAAGACCTCTTTGGTGATATTTGCCTTAGGATTCGTGCTGAAAGCCGTGCCCGGATGGGTGATGCGATAGTCTGTCTGCCGGGTGTCGAACATGCAGAACCCGTCATGGTGCTTGGTCGTGAAAACCATGTAGCGCATTCCGGCATCGGCCGCCGCTTCAGCCCATCTGTCGGGATCGAAGCGGATGGGATTGAACTCCGTCCGGAGTGCCTCGTAGGCTTTCTTGTACCCAAACCAGTCGGCGGCATGGGGTCCGCGACGGATGCACCAGGGCTCGTCTTCCGGACAAAGGCTCCAGCTCTCGACGATCCCCCACTGGCTGTAGGTGCCCCAGTGCATGAGGAGCCCGAACTTCAGCATCTTCCATTCCCTGAGTTTTGCAGCTACCAGCGGGTCATCGGGCGGGGTGTACTTATGGCTCATGTCATGATGCTGGGCATGGCTGAACGTCAGGCATAAGGAGCACGCGAGAGCAAGGATCGATTTTTTGTATGGCATGGCGGATCGTTTGTGGATATCGAGGTGCTACAACATGCCTTTTGTGCTTGGCAGGTGGTTGCTGAACGGATCGCGCTTCACCGCCATCCTTATGGCTTTTGCGAAAGCCTTGAAGATGGCTTCGATCTTATGGTGTTCATTGTCGCCGCGGCACTGGATGTGCAGGTTGCATTTCGCAGCGTCGCTGAACGACTTGAAGAAATGAAAGAACATCTCCGTGGGCATCTCACCGATCTTCTCCCTTTTGAATTCAGCATCCCATACCAGCCAGCTGCGTCCGCCGAAATCCAGGAGCACTTTTGCTTCGGCCTCATCCATGGGCAGGGCGAACCCATACCGCTCCAGTCCGCGCTTATCCGCCAGTCCTTTGGCAAAAGCCTCTCCCAAGGCGATGCCGGTATCTTCGATGGTATGGTGCTCGTCTATGTGCAGGTCGCCTTGGGCATGCACGGAGAGGTCGATCCTTCCATGCCGCGCGATCTGGTCGAGCATATGGTCGAAGAATCCGAGCCCCGTGTGGATATCGGAAATTCCCGAGCCATCGAGGTTCAGGGCGATGCGGATGTCCGTCTCCTGTGTCTTGCGCTGGTGGTCAACGGTCCGCAGTCCGAGCTTCAGGTATGCGTAGATCTCGGCCCAGTGCGGCGTCTCAAGCGCGATCACGGTGCGCAGGCCGGCCATGTCATCCTTCACCTCAGCCGCGCCAAGTGTGGCGTCCTGGTTCATCCAGATGGCTTTGCACCCGAGGTTCTTCGCCAACTGCACATCGGTGATGCGGTCGCCGATGACGATTGAATGTTCGATGTCGTAATCGGGATGATCAAGGTAACGCGTCAGCATGGCTGTACCCGGCTTCCGGGTCGGGGCGTGGTCATGGGGGAATGACGGGTCGATGTGCACGGCGGAGAAAACGACCCCCTCGCCCTCGAAGGCCTTTAGGATGTGTTCATGCACCGGGCGGAAATGCGCCTCGGGGAATGCATCCGTCCCGAGTCCGTCCTGGTTGGTGACCATGACCAGTTCATAGTCCATTTCTTCGGCTATGCGTGACAGGTAGCGAAAGGCATCGGGGTAGAAGGCGAGCTTGTCGAAGCTGTCGAGCTGGTAAGTGGGTGGCACCTCTTTGACGATGGTTCCATCCCGGTCTATGAAGAGTATTCGTTTCATATTTATTATTCGTGCTCATCCGGTGCGGATCCTTGGCAAAGTTGTCGAGTAGACCATCATCCGCCGGAGAAAGTGATTTATAGGGTTATGTACATGTCCAGTGGGCGTTGCATGGCCGGGAATGGCATGTCCCGGTCAGGCATTTACCGCTCAGGGCAAAGATACTGAACTGTCGGGGTAGTCGTGGAGGGCCGACAGGAGCAGGTCGTTTTCCGCTGGGGTGCCGACGGTGATCCGGAGGCAATCGGCGCATCCCGGCTGGCTGCTGCGGTCGCGCACGACGATGCCCCTGCCGAGCAGGAACTCATAGAGCCTGCGGGCGTCCGGCACCCGCACCAGGAGGAAATTGGCATCGGAGGGGAATACCCAGATCACCTTGCCCTGGTCGGTCAGCGCCGCTGCGAGCCGGTCTCTTTCGGAGACGAGGATGCGGATCATTTCGTTGACTTGTTCCACTTCACCGAGGGCATCCGCTGCCAGCTTTTGCGATGCTTCGTTGATATTATAGGGCGGTTTGATGCGGTTCATTATTTCGATGACGGCCGCGCTGGAAAAGGCCATGCCTACGCGCAAGGCAGCAAGTCCCCAGGCCTTGCTGAGTGTCTGCAGGATCACCAGGTTGGGATAGTCGGCGAGGTCGGGTATGAAAGATCGCTGCCGCGAGAAATTCACATAGGCTTCATCGATCACGACCAGTCCGTCGAAATTATTCAGCACCAACTCGATGTCGCTCCGGTCGAGTGCATTCCCGGTGGGGTTATTGGGAGAGCATAGCCAGATGATGCGCGTCTGTGCATCCACGGCTTCCTCCAGCGCTTCCAGGTCGAGTTGGAACCCCGGCGTGAGGGGCACTTTCTTCACTGCGACATCGTTTATGTTAGCAGACACCTCATACATCCCGTAGG
The DNA here is from genome assembly GCA_903957405.1 of uncultured bacterium. Lineage (GTDB taxonomy): Bacteria > Bacteroidota > Bacteroidia > Chitinophagales > Chitinophagaceae > Pollutibacter. The sequence goes on from CAJBPC010000081.1 coordinate 5,068, forward strand.
TGGGCGGGCAGATGACCACATTGTCACGGCCGGGCTCGCAGAAGGCCCTGTAGAGGATATCGATCGCCTCATCACTGCCGTTGCCGAGAAAGATATGCTCTGCCGTGACGCCTTTGATGCGGGTGATCTTCTCCTTCAGTGCCAGCTGTTGCGGATCGGGGTATCGGTTGTACCATTTCAGCAGTGGGGAGCCGAGGCTGTTCTCATTCGCGTCGAGGTACACCTTCGCCTCACCATGGAATTCATCGCGTGCGGATGAATACGGCACAAGGTTCCTGATATTACTCCGCACGATCCTGTTGATATCGAACATTCATATTTATTTTAGATGACCACCGCGGCGCTGGCTTCGGAAACCCTCAAAGTACGCGAGCGGTTCTCCTTGTCGATGTGCTGCCGGCACCGCGATCCTCGGCCATCGGTGACGCATCATTTATGGTTTCTTCATCCGTACCCGCACCGCTTCCGCGTGTGCCCGGAGGCCTTCCGCCTCCGCCATCCGGATCACCGTCTCGCCGATATTCGCGAGTCCCTCTTCCGTGATCCGCTGGAAGGTGACTTTCTTCACAAAGCTGTCGAGGCTCACGCCGCTGTAGGCCCGGGCGTGACCGTTCGTCGGCAGGGTGTGGTTGGTACCGCTGGCATAGTCACCCGCGCTCTCCGGGGTGTGATACCCGAGGAATACCGAGCCTGCAGCGGTGATCTGTTCGGCAATCCGATCCGCATCGGCACAGGCGATGATCAGGTGCTCGGGCGCGTATGCATTCGACAGTTCGATGCCTTCCCGGATGGAATCCACCAGGATCGCCTTGCTATTGGCGAGTGCTTTTTCCGCCATCGCCATCCGGGGGAGTAGGGCGACCTGTGTTGTCAACGCTTCCAGCACGCGGCTGAGGAGCAGGGCATCGTCACTCACCAGGATGACCTGCGAATCGGCACCATGCTCCGCTTGTGAGAGCAGATCGGCCGCAACGACGGCCGGATCGGCCTGTTTATCGGCAAGCACTAATACTTCACTCGGACCGGCGGGCATGTCGATCGCCACCCCTTCAGCCTGTGCCTGCAGTTTGGCGGCAGTGACATACTGGTTGCCCGGGCCAAAGATCTTATCGCATGCGGGGATCGTATCCGTGCCATAGGTCATGGCCGCGATGGCCTGCACGCCGCCGGCTTTGAAGATCCGATGCACCCCGACGAGCTTCGCGGCAAAGAGGATCGCAGGATGCAAGGAACCTGTCGCGTCGGGCGGGGAACAAAGCACCACCTCCCTGCAACCCGCTATGGAGGCGGGTATGCCCAGCATCAGGATCGTGGAGAACAAAGGCGCCGTGCCGCCGGGGATATACAGACCCACACGGGCTATCGGAAGCGACCTGCGCCAGCAATGCACGCCGGGCATCGTCTCCACTGCCTCCTCCCGGAGCTGCTGTGTTTCGTGGAAGCGCCTGATGTTTGCAGCCGCCTGACGGATGGCGGACTTCAGATCCTCATCGAGCATCTTCTCCGCGGCACGGATCTCCGTGGCCGAGACCTCCATCTTCCGCAGGCTGGCGCCATCGAACTGCTTCGTGTATTTTTTGACCGAACGGTCGCCATGCTTGCGCACCGCCTCCATGATCTTCGCCACGGTGCGGTCGAGCCCTCTGCGCTCGAGTACGGGCCTGGCGATGATCGATGGCCAATCGTTCTTATCGGGTCGCTGGATGATCTGCATCTTTTGTCGTATTTACCATTTCCGTTTTATATTTATTTCACCTGTCAGTCGTTGGGATCGCTGCGTCAAAGCACCATCTTCTCTATGGGGATGACCAATATTCCCTCTGCACCGGCAGCCTTCAGCTTCTCGATGCA
>CAJBPC010000082.1 GCA_903957405.1 uncultured bacterium
ACGAAAAAGAAATCCAGAATAAGATCCGCGAAACCCAGGCCAAGCTGGCGGGTGGAAGCGGAAGGGGCAAGAGCCTCAAAGCCAAGTATCGCAGGGCCAAGCGCGACGAGTTGTCCGATGGCATGGGAGAAGGCATGGAAGACAACAAGCTGCAGCTGACGGAATTCATCAGCGTGAGTGAGTTGGCAAACCTAATGGATGTGAGCTTTGCCGATGTCATCAGCAAGTGTATGGGCTTGGGCATCATGGTTTCCATCAACCAGCGACTTGATGCGGAAGTGATCGAACTGGTAGCCGGAGAGTTCGGCTATGAGGTCGAGTTCATCGACATGGAGAAGCAGATGGAGATGGAGGATCAGGACGAAGAAGATGATTCTGAGAATCTGAAACCCCGTTCACCGATCGTCACCATCATGGGTCACGTCGATCACGGAAAGACGTCACTCCTTGACTATATCCGAAGCGCGAATGTTGTCGCAGGTGAGGCCGGCGGCATCACCCAACACATTGGAGCCTACCAGGTTGATCTCGCAAATGGCAAGTCGATCACGTTCCTTGACACACCCGGTCACGAGGCGTTCACCGCCATGCGCGCCCGAGGTGCTAAGGTGACGGATATCGCAGTCATCGTGGTGGCAGCGGATGACGCGGTCATGCCTCAGACGCGGGAAGCCATCAGCCACGCGCAGGCTGCCGGTGTCCCCATGATATTTGCAGTGAACAAGATTGACAAGGACGGAGCCAATACACAAAAAATTTACGAACAGCTCTCTGGCATGAATATCCTCGTTGAAGAATGGGGTGGGAAATTCCAGAGCCAGGAGATATCTGCCAAGCAGGGACTCAACGTCGATAAGCTACTGGAAAAAATCCTTCTGGAAGCGGAAATGCTTGACCTTAAGGCCAACCCGGACAGGGAAGCAAATGGTACGGTTGTGGAAGCCACACTCGACAAGGGTCGCGGCTATGTGGCCACCGTACTGGTGCAGAATGGTACCCTGAACATAGGTGACCTGGTTGTGAGTGGTCAACACTTCGGTCGTGTGAAGGCCATGGTCAATGAGCGAAACAAACGCGAAGATGTCGCTCCTCCTTCCACCCCGGTGCTCATCCTCGGCCTAAATGGCGCCCCACAGGCAGGTGAGAAGTTCAAAGTGTACGATGACGAGTCTGAAGCAAAAGAGGTTGCCAACCGACGAGCCCAGATCCTTAGGGAGCAGGGTATGCGTACGAAGAAACATATCACCCTCGACGAGATCGGACGCCGACTTGCACTCGGAAACTTCAAAGAACTCAACATCATCATCAAGGGTGATGTGGATGGATCCGTAGAAGCACTCAGCGATTCGTTGCAGAAGCTTTCTACTGAAGAAATCGCCATACGGGTGGTGCACAAGGCCGTGGGCCAGATCACAGAAAGCGATGTGCTCCTCGCTACCGCTTCGGATGCGATCATCCTCGGATTCAACGTTCGCCCCTCACTGCAGGCCAATAAACTTGCAGAGACCGAAGGCGTACAGATCAAGCTCTATTCCATCATCTACAACGCGATCGAAGAGATCAAGAGTGCGATGGAAGGCATGCTGGAACCAAAGATCCAGGAGAAGATCGTGGCCAATGTGGAAGTGCGCGAAGTCTACAAGTTCGACAAAGCCACTGTGGCGGGTTGCTACGTCCTCGAAGGAAAGATCAGCCGGAACAACAAAATCCGGATCATCCGCGACGGCATCGTCGAATTCCCAAGAGGCGAAGGCAGGGCTGCAGAGCTCGGAAGCTTGAAACGATACAAGGATGACGTGAAAGAAGTGGCTTCAAATATGGAGTGTGGTCTTACGATCAAGAACTTCGATGACATCCGAGTGGGAGATGTGATAGAGGCATTCGAAGAAGAAGAAGTAAAGCGTACGCTCTAGCCCTTTGCATCCGCTAATTGGCGGGTTTCATGTGGGTTCGAAAAGTTTAAGAAAACATTAGGTCTGAAGGTTTTGCTGAGGAAAGCCGGTAAACGGATATTTACGTATGAAAAAAGCTTTGCTGTTCATGACCATGCTGTTGGGTATCGTGTTTGCACAAGCCCAGACAGCCAGAGTGCTCGCTGACAAGATAGCCGGCATAGTCGGGGATAAGATCGTCCTGCGTTCTGAAATCATCAATTACATTGATGATATAAAACGTCAAGGCGGGGAAGCTCCCCCGGATGCTGAATGCTATCTGTTGGAGAAGATGATGGCCGACAAAGCCCTTATCCTCCAGGCAGAAAAAGACTCACTTCCCGTATCCGATGAAGAAATCGAGGCTGAACTAGATCAGCGTATTCGGTATTTCATCATGCAATACGGTGGCAAGGAAGCTTTTGAGCAAATTGCAGGTCGCACCATCTATCAGGTAAAAGAGGATTTCAGAAAGTCGATAAAAGACGGAAGGCTCGCTACCGCCATGCGGAAAAGCATCGTTGAAAACATCAAGATCACGCCTACGGAAGTTAGGAACTATTTCGACGGCATACCGAAAGACAGCCTCCGTTTCTATGAAATGGAACTCGTGGTCGGTCAGATCGTCATCTATCCGAAAGCGGGAAGGGAACTTGAAAAATTTGCCCAGGATGAACTACTCGATTACAGAAAACAGATAGAATCCGGTCAGAAATCATTCGAAACAATGGCCCGACTCTATACTGAGGATCCCGGCAGCAAACAAACAGGGGGCAGGTATGAAATCAATAAAAATGAGAAGCAATGGGATCCAAGCTTCCGGAATGCAGCTTTCAGGCTTAAAGAAGGTCAGGTATCTCCTGTGATAAAATCAAAATTCGGCTACCATATCATTCAAATGGTTAGCCGAAACGGAGATGATGCCGTCATCCGCCATATCCTGCGTGTTCCACAGATCACCGATGAAGACATAAGCCTGGCTCGCAACAAACTCGACAGCGTTCGCTCAAGGCTCATGACCGGCTCTTTGTCCTTCGGAGAGGCGGTTGATAAATACAGTGAAGACGAAAACAGCAAGTTCACCGCCGGAATCATCAGTGGACAGGGTGGTTCTTATGTCACCATCGATGAACTTGACAAAGACCTCGTCAATGACCTCAATAAACTCAAAGTCGGAGAATATTCCGTACCACTCACATTCAAGGACGAACGGGAAAGAACGGGTGTGCGCATCGTGAACCTAAGGAGCAAGACCGAACCCCACAGAGAAAACCTCAAGGACGACTATAACAAGATATCCATTCGCGCACTCGAAGAAAAGAAAGCGAAGGCTGTGGAGAAATGGTTCGTCAACAAACTCCCTACCTATTACATCATGGTGGACAAGGAGTTCCAGGATTGTCAGGGCATCCAGAAATCGTTTGGTACCATGGTCAAGAAATAACGGTCTCTGACAGTAATTTTGTAAAGGTTCATTGGTGATTGATCATTACGCGTCACGAATGACAAATTCCTGATTTACCTTTGTGACAACATGAGTGATGCCATCCAGCACGAATGCGGAGTTGCTTACATCCGCCTGCGCAAGCCCTTTTCATACTACCAGCAAAAGAAGCATTCAGCCCTATACGGCCTCAATAAGCTCTATCTCCTCATGGAGAAGCAGCATAACCGTGGACAAGATGGCGCAGGCTTCGCTACCGTCAAACTCAATACCGAACCGGGTTATCCCTTCATGCATCGGCTTCGGAGCAATGCCACGCAGTCAATCGCTGATCTTTTCGCAACGGTCGGTAAGGAGATCAAAGAACTCGAGCGCCATCAACCGGATATCCTGAAGCATCCCGGATTGCTGAAAGGACATTTCAATTATCTCGGCGAACTATTGCTCGGTCATCTTCGCTACGGCACACAGGGCAAAAACAATGTGGAATTCTGCCACCCCTTCATCAAACGGGATACCATCCCTGCACGAAACCTCGCCCTCGCAGGGAATTTCAATCTGGTCAATACGGAGGAATTATTCTCCCTGGTCAATATTGATCCGGGTCAGTTTCAAAGTCAAAGCGACCTCGCAGCGATGATGGAAGTCGTGCACCACTTCCAGGTGAAAGAGGATGAGATGAACCCCGGTAAACTCTCTGTCGCATCCATACTCAAGAAATCGTTCAAGCTGTTCGATGGCGGTTATCATGTCGGCGGTCTGCTGGGTTCCGGTGATTCATTCGTCATACGCGATCCACATGGGATAAGGCCTTCTTACTATTACATCGATGATGAAGTGATTGTGGCAGCTTCGGAACGGGCCGCCATCCGGACCAGTTTCAATGTCGGAGAGAACGAGGTCATGGAACTGATGCCGGGTCAGGCGCTTATCGTGAAAAATGACGGGGTATACAGCATCGAACAAATCCTGGAACCGCAACCGCGCAGGGCTTGCAGTTTCGAACGGATATATTTCTCCAGAGGCAGTGATGAAAAAATCTACCAGGAACGCCTTGCATTGGGTTATGGACTGAGTACAGCCGTGCTAAACGCCATCGACAACGACCTCAAGCATACGATCTTCTCCTTCATCCCCAATACGGCGGAAGTTGCTTTCTATGGCCTGCTGAAGGGTATGGAAGACTATCTGAACAAGGTCAAGATCCAGAAGATCATGGGCTGGAAAGGGGACTTCGACGAGGAAAAACTCGCGGAGATGGTTAACCGAAAAATCCGTGTGGAGAAGGTCGCCATCAAGGATGTCAAGATGCGGACCTTCATCACAGAGGACTCCAACCGTTCAGAAATGGTGCAACACGTCTATGACATCACATATGGTACGGTCCAGAAGGATGTCGATTCGCTGGTGGTCATCGATGACTCCATCGTACGTGGCACCACGCTGAAGGAAAGCATCGTGCGCATGCTGTCGAGACTATCGCCTAAGAAGATCATCATCCTCTCCTCCGCCCCGCAGATCCGTTACCCCGACTGCTACGGTATCGACATGAGCAAACTTGGCGATTTTATCGCATTCAAGGCTGTCATCGCACTACTGAAGGAACACGGAAAGGAAAGCCTTCTCGATGAATTATACGCCCGTTGCAAGGAGATGCAAAGAAATAACCAGCTGCACACCGAAAACCTCGTGAGGCAGATCTATAAGTCATTCACCACGGAGGAAATCTCCGATATGATCGCAAAACTCATCACCCCACCCGAAATCACCCTTCCCGTTTCCGTCATTTTTCAAACCATTGAAGACCTGCATAAAGCCTGCCCGACCAATACGGGTGATTGGTACTTCACCGGCAATTACCCCACACCCGGCGGTAACAGGGTCGTCAATAAGGCCTTCATGAATTTCATGGAGGGGAAGGATGTCAGGGGATACTGAGATGCGATCACCGTACACTGACGGATTTTACGCAGGTCTGAAAGTTTCCTGATTTTGTACTAAC